>NZ_LFVU01000027.1:300000-465656 GCF_001047375.1 Clostridium cylindrosporum DSM 605 | reverse complement strand
CGTCGGCAGCGTCAGATGTGTATAAGAGACAGAGCCGGATCCGTTGTTGGAGCCGGGTCCGTTGTTGGAGCCGGGTCCGTTGTTGGAGCTGGGTCCGTTGTTGGAGCTGGGTCCGTTGTTGGAGCCGGGTCCGTTGTTGGAGTAGTATTATCCTCTTCCTTTGGTGTAGAAGCCTCAATTGCTAATGCTTTTACACGTTTAATTTCATCTGAAGCTAATTTTTGAAGTTCCTTTGACTTTGTAGCTAGCGCTTCAAATTCAGCAGAACTTGATTTATATTTCTTCTTATAATTTGCTAACTGTTTATCAATTGCACGAAGCTTATTGATTTCTGCATTAAGTTTTCCTTTATAACTGTTATATTTAGAAGATGAAGTCTTCTCAGTAACTTCTATTTCTGTTTTTCCTTCTTCATTTACATTAAAGTATTGGTTTATAGACTTCGTAATACCATTAATTGTAGACTCTATAGAAGCTAAACGCTTTTCGATTGACTTTCCTTCCTTTGACTTAATAACAATTTGTTTCTTTTTTTCAGTTTTCTTTGTAGTTTCTTTAGCAGTAGGCTTAGTAGTTTGCTTCTTTTGTTTATCTTCTACCTTTACTTTGCTTGAGCTTTTTGCACTTGCAATAGCTGGTGATCCACAAATTACTGAAATAACAAGTACACCTGCTAAAACTTTTGAAATAAATTTTTTGTTCATTTTTTTTCCTCCTTTTTATAAGGGCAGCTGGCTGGCATAGAAAGAATCCTTAGCCCCGATAGCTTTGTGACACCGGGTTTCCCCGGTTGTACCTTTATTTATATAATACACCATTTTTTTGTAATAGTATAGATTTTATATATAAATAGTCATGAAATTAAAATAATTACAAAATAACATTTTCTCTATAATATTATCGATAATTCTTCCCATTTATAGCCTTTATGTAATAAATATTTAGTTTTTACCATATAAAAATAGATGTTTCAATAAGAAAAAGGAGTTATCTCCTTGATGATATAAAAAACATCCTTTGATAACTCCTTTTTTGTTATACTTTGCTTACTTAGCAGAAAGTGCAGCCATATTAATGTAATTATATGGCTGATTAAAGTGAGGTAAGAAAAAGATATCAATAAGTTTTAGCTTATCAATAGTTACTTTTTCTTGAATTGCAAGAGAAAACATATGAATAGCCATAGAAATATCATGCTTTGATGCTATTTGTGCACCAAGTACTCTTCTCGTTTTCTTATCATAGGTTATTCTAATTTTAACCTTTTCATTTTTTTCAATAAATCCAGGTTTTTGAAGATCTTCATAATCTGTATAAGAAACATCAAACCCATTGTTTCTTGCCATTTCTTCAGTTAAACCTGTAGATACCATTTTAAGATCATAAATACATATACCATTAGAACCTTGAACCCCTATAGATTGAAGATCTGTGCCACAAATATTATGTCCTGCAACAACACCTGAACGCACAGCATTAGTGGCAAGAGCAATATAATTTACATCCTCAATAGAATTATCATATACAGTTGCACAGTCACCAATAGCATAAACACCACTTATACTTGTTTGTTGGTTTCTATCTACTAAGTATGGACCATCCTTATATAGTTTCAGTTTATCCTTACCAATTGCATTATTAGGCTTAAATCCTATTGCAAGTACTACCATATCTGCTGGGTATTCTGCTTTATCAGTAACAATAGATTCTACTCTTTTATCTCCCTTGATTTCCTTTACCATTTCACCAAAGGCAAGTTTAATACCATGACTTTCAAGATTATCCTTCATAAGTTCTGTAAATTCTGAATCGTAGTACTTTGAAAGACAAGTATCTGAACAATCAATCAACGTAACATTTTTTCCTTTTCTTTCAAAGGCTTCTGCAAGTTCAACACCAATGTATCCAGCACCTACTACTGCTACGTTTTTAATTTCATCATCTTTAAGCTTTGTAACACAAGCCTCTGCATCTTGATAAAGCTTTACAAATTGTACATTTTCTAGTTCCGTTCCAGGTATATTGGGACGAATAGGTAATGAACCTGTTGCAAGTATTAACTTATCATAACTTTCTTCGATTTTTGTTCCGTCTTTCTTCATTGCATATACAGTTTTATTATCAAAGTCTATATTTTCAACTTCAGTTTCCATGAAAATTTTGGCACCTTTTTCTTCAAGTTTTTCCTTTGAAGAATAGAAAAGACCTGAAGGACCTGGGATTTGTTCACCTATCCATAGCGCCATTCCGCAACCTAAAAAACTTATATTAGAGTTTCTATCAAATACAACAACCTCGTTCCCCTTATAGTTATCAAGAATTGTATTAATTGCCGCTGTTCCCGCATGGTTTGCACCTACAACTATAATCTTAGCCATAATATTCCTCCCTAACCTTTCAAAATAAATATCATTTAATAAATATTATCTATTAACTATTAAGTTCTATAATCATTTTATCCTAATTCGGAATTATTTTCAATTAGTTTTTAATAATTTTTTCACAAATTCCTTAAAAACTAAGAAAAAGGGTAATTAAAATATTATAAATATATTTTAATTAAACCTTTATCTAAGAATCTTACTTACTTCATCCCTATATTCCTTTACCATAATGTCTTCTATACTAAAACTTTGTCCAGTAACTGGATTTATTTCACCTGATTCAATTTTCTTAACTAGCATATAAACAAGTGATTGCATTACCATTATCTATCACTTCCTAAGTTTTTTATATTTTTAATCTTAAATTATTAATTTTATTGATATTATTACCATTTTACTATAGTGTTAAACTTTTATTATAAAATGTTTCAATTAACAAATTATGTAGTTTCAATATACACATATTATCACTTATGTTATTACCTATTAAAATATTACTTTCTAATGAACATCTGATACTAATTTTCTAATTCTCCTTATGCTTTTTTAAATTTCTAAATTATTATTACTTTTTTCTTGAAAATAGGTTCTTTTTAGTGTTAAATTTTATTTATGAATAAATTCTAATGCCACTTTTATGAAAAAATACTTTCCATGTGGTACTTAAAGTTTATACATATTTATGGAATAATGTATGTAGGAAAACTAAAATTATTTATCGTAGATTTTAATAATACTTTAGCTAGGAATTTTATTATTTATTATTGCTAATACTATGGGTAACATAGGAGGTGATAATAAATGTATGATGCTAAAAATACAACTGATGACAATAGTAGGAAAGGAAGTCTTAGATCTGATATATCAGACAGACAATACTTTAATATAGGTCTAGATCATGTTTATTTTAAGGGACATGGCTTCTACGGTAATATACATCATAATATTTTTAAGAAGTTCAAATAATTTGTTTTTATATAGACAAAGTGTTACAATATTGTCTATTCAAAATAATTACGGGGGGATTTTATGCCAAAGGTATCATCTAGAATACTCAACATGCAAGCATCACCTATTAGAAAGTTAGCTCCCTTAGCAATTGATGCAGAGTCAAGAGGAATTAAGGTTCATCATTTGAATATAGGACAACCTGATGTAAAAACTCCTAGAGTGTTTCTAGACGCTTTTAAGGAGTATGATGAAAGTGTATTAAAATATTCTGAGTCTCAAGGTGTTAAAGAAACTTTAGACAGTTTCGTTGAGTATTATAAAAAGTGGAATATAGAATTTAATAATGAGGATATACTTGTCACTAATGGGGGAAGTGAAGCTATTTTATTTGCTATTATGGCAGTAGCTGATTATGGGGATAACGTACTTATGCCTGAACCATTCTATACTAATTATAATGGTTTTGCAGAATCAGCAGGTGTAGATGTTTCTTCATTTATAACGAAAGCTGAAAATGGATTTAGACTTCCAGATGAAGACATCATATGTTCTTCAATTAATTCAAAAACTCGTGCTATTGTAATATCCAACCCTGGTAATCCTACTGGAGTGGTTTATACTGTAGATGAGGTTAAGCTTTTATGCAAAATCGCTAATGATTATGACCTTTTTATTATTGCGGATGAGGTATATAGAGAATTTGTATATGATGGACTAGAATTTACAAGCTTCATGCATATGAAAGGTTATGAGGATAGAATTATTCTAATAGATAGCATATCTAAACGTTATAGTGCATGTGGAGCAAGGGTTGGACTTGTTGCTAGCAAAAACCGTGATATCATTGAAAACATTCTTAAACTATGTCAATCAAGACTTTGTGTACCAACTATAGAACAGATAGCTGTAGCAAAGCTTATTAATGTAGAGGATTCCTATTTTACAGAGGTAAGAAATGAATATGAATGCAGAAGAAATTTAGTTTACTCTGCTCTTTCAAATATGGAAGGAGTTATATGTGAAAAACCAACAGGTGCTTTTTATGTTATAGCTAAGCTTCCTATTAATGATTCAGAAGACTTTATCAAATGGCTTCTTACAGACTACTCTATTAATGGAGAAACAGTAATGCTAGCTCCTGCTGCAGGATTTTATGCAACTGATGGTCTTGGAAAAGATGAAGTTAGAATATCTTATTGCATAAACTGTGAAAATTTAAAAAAAGCTATGACTATACTGGAAAATGGATTAAAAGAATATATAAAAATAAAGCTTTAAAGTATAATACTTTAAAGCTTTATTTTTACAGTATTTTTTATTTCTATAAACCCTTGGGACCTATATAAGTTAATAGCTGGATAATTATGATTGTCCACTGTAAGCTCCAGATTTTCTATTCCTTTTTTATACCCCATAAGCATTATATATGTTAAAAAGTTTCTCGCATATCCCTTTTTACGGGCACTAGGTATAATTCCAAAATTAACAAGATAATATACATCATTTAAGTTTATTATTTGACCATATCCTATAGGCTCACCTTTTTCCTCTAATATAAAGCATAAGTCATCTATAAACTTTGGGCTATATTCCTCCATAATGACATCTTTAAGAGTTAATTCTGTTCTTCCCTTTACATTGCTGAATATTTGATTTTGCAGTCCTACACGAATCTCCTCATCCTTTTTGACAGTATATTTTCTGATAGATAACCCCTTATTGTCTATAGTTTTATCCTTAAGTTCTATTGCAAATTCTTTAAGATTGCAAAACATAAACTTTATACTACTTATAGTGTCATACTCATCTTCAGATTCTTTAAGGTACTCAATATTCTTGCAATTAAAGCTAAATGTATATCCACTAAGTTCAAACCTTTCATCTAAAGAATTAATGAATTCTAAAAAACCTATAGCCTCTGACACTGGATACACTGGATAAAAGTAAAATTCTCTTAGATTGCTATCTATTATAAGGACTCCAACCTCCCTATCATCCTTTGTAGCAATATAAACCCCCTTAATTATTGTAAAGTAAGTTATACTTTTTTTATTTTGACTGTAAAAAGGACTTAAACATGCCTTTTTATCAAACATTATATTTTTTACTGATTGAATGTCTTTAAACTTTAATGTACTAAATTCTAACATTTCTACCCCTAGTTTTTTATTATTATATATTTATATTATACTTTACATATCCTTTAAGTTGAAGCACTTATTACTTTTTTCCAAATATCCTTGAAAAAAAACCTTGTTTCTTATTAGATTCATATTTTAACTTCTCTTTAAGTTGAATTATTTCATAAGCTTTTTGCTTATTCTCCATCTTAAGCTTCATATTTTCACTTATAATTAAGTCTCTTTCCTTAGAACTTACATTTTCACTTAATTCGCAAAGGGACTTATTTATTTCTTGAAGTTTTTCCTCAAGTCCCTTTACGAAATCAACTTCAAGTGAACCTGTAGTAGCTGCAATCTCTTCCCTAACCTCTTCATTTTCCATCAATTTTTTTATTTGAGTATTAGAATATCCCTTTTCCTGAAGGTCTTTTATGAAAAAAAGTGTATCCAATTCCTTTTTAGTAAAAACCCTTCTTGAGTTATTATCCCTTGGAATATTAAGATAAAACTCCTTTTCATAATATCTTATAGCTGACGCTTTATACCCTGTTTTATTACAAGCTTCCTTAAAAGAGTAAATATTTTTTTCCATAATATATCACCTCATGATATACTATTCTATACCCTTTAATCATTTCCCTTGATAAAAATTGTCGTTTAATTTAAGTTTAATTCGTGAGTAAAATCACTTTTTCGAATTTTTCAACCTTTTTTACAGCTTATATTCCTCAAAGATACTAGGCTTAACAATATCTGCAGATGTCACTTGTTTAATTTCACGTGAAAGATTATCTATTGCATCAACATCTCCATGTGTTAGAAATATTTTTCCTCTTACGCCATCTTTTATACTTTTAATCCAATGTATTAAACCATCCATATCAGCGTGTCCTGAAAGCCCAGGGAACTCATGAATCTTTGCCTTAACATTAAGACTTTCACCAAATATTTTAACCCTTTTTTCTCCATCTAAAATTCTTCTTCCAAGTGTTCCACTAGCTTGATATCCTACAAAAACAATGCTACTATTTTCATCCTCAATGTTACTCTTTAAGTGATGCTTAATTCTACCAGCATCACACATCCCACTTGAAGATATAATAACCACACCCTTTTTATAAGCTAGTCTTATAGAAGCTTCCTTAGAAGATGTAAAGGTTAAGTTATTAAAATCAAGAGGGAAATTATCTATGTCTAATTTTTTAAGAGTTTCTTCATCAAAACACTCCATATGTTCTCTAAATATCTCTGTTGCAGCTGTGGCTAAAGGACTATCTACATATATATCTACATCCTGAAGTCTACTTCTTTTCTCAATATCTATATAATTATTAAGTATATATAATAGTTCCTGTGTTCTACCAACAGCAAAAGATGGAATTATTACATTTCCTCCTCTTTGTATTGTATCTACAATTATGTTATATAAAGAGTTACTTTCTTCAATTGGTTTGTGTAGTCTATTTCCATAGGTAGATTCTACAATCAAATAGTCTGCTTCATTTATATATTCATGATCCTTTATTATAGGTATGTTAAGATTACCAAGATCCCCAGTAAATACTACCTTCTTGTTTACTTTTCTATCATGTACAAAAAGTTCAACTATGCTAGAACCTAAAAGATGTCCTGCATCCTTAAGATTAATATGTATATTACTATCAATTTTAAAAATATAATTATATGGAATTGTATGAACATTCTCTAGTGCTAATTCAACATCATCAAAATCATAAAGCGGCTCAACTAAGTCTAGCTTCTTTTGTTGCCTTTTTTTATTTTCCCATTCTGTTTCTGAAATCTGAATATGTGCACTATCCCTAAGCATTATCTTAATTAAATCACCTGTAGCTTGAGTACAGTATATTGTCCCTTTAAAGCCTCTTTTATAAAGAAGCGGAATTCTTCCTGAATGATCAATATGTGCATGGGTTAATATTACAAAGTCAAGCTCATTTGGGTTAAAAGGAAATCTTTCTTTATTTTTTTCTTCTTCTTCACCATGAAAGAGACCACAGTCTATAAGAAACTTTCTTCCCATAGCCTCTATATAATAGCATGATCCTGTAACCATTTTAGATGCTCCACAAAACTTTAATTTCATTAAGTTAAACCACCTTTAAAAAATATTTATATTTGTTGTTGACATATTTCGATTTTTTTGGTAAACTAATATTCGTAGCAAGGGCATGGCCCCTTGGTCAAGCGGTTAAGACACCACCCTTTCACGGTGGTAACAGGGGTTCGATTCCCCTAGGGGTCACCATATAAGGCCAAATAGCTCAGTCGGTAGAGCAGGGGACTGAAAATCCCCGTGTCGCTGGTTCGATTCCGGCTTTGGCCACCAAGAAGAGTAATAGTTTACTCTTCTTTTTTCTTTTTTGACCATTTATTATATATATTAGCTTACAAGTAACATAATTCTATTTAAATAAGTAAAAACCCTTCAAAGTTGTTATTTTGTGTAACTTCAATATTTATTATTCAACATTATAGATTAAAAACTCTATGAAGTGTTTACTGAAAAGTAAAATTCTATACTAAATATATTAAATATTAGTATAGAATTTTAAATAAAAACTACCCTTTAATTACATATTAACTTTTAGAAGCTCTACTGCACACATAGCTTGTACAGCTGCACCATAAATTAAACACTCCTCATCAATGTCAAAATAACTTCCATGTGCAGGATGTATAATACCCTTATCTTCACTTCTACACCCTAACCTATAATATAGTGATGGAACCTTTTGAGAGTAATATGCAAAATCCTCAACACCCATGCTAGGCTTATTAAGTTCTACATATTTTACTTCATCACTATTATTTAAGCTAGATGATAAAAAGTAGAATAAATTATCATCATTATCATAGGATGGATAACCTTCTTCTATTAGAACTTCTACAGTAGCTCCATACATTTTAGCGGTAAATTCAGCAACTTCTTTAACTCTTCTTACTGTTTTTTGTCTTAAATCATTTCCAAGAGTTCTAATAATACCTTCAATCTCAACTTTACTTGCAACAGCATTAGGTGCTGTTCCACCTTTAATCTTTCCAACAGTTATAACCGCACTATCTGTTGCAGATGTTTCCCTTGAAACTAATACTTGAAGATTTTCTACTACCTTACACGCTATAACTATAGCATCTATTCCATTTGCAGGACTAGCCCCATGGGATCCTTTACCATTTACTATTATTTTAAATGGGTTAGAAGCTGCTGCTACTACCCCCTTTTTAATTCCAATATTTCCAGTATTCATTGCCTCACATACATGAAGACCTATTACAGCATTAACATCCTCAAGAGCCCCATATTCAATCATATCCTTAGCTCCACCATCTGTTTCTTCAGCAGGCTGAAATATTAATCTAACAGACCCTTTAAGGTCTTCTTGAAGTTCTTTTAAAATAGCAGCTGCACCTAATTGAATAGCTGTGTGAGCATCATGTCCACATGCGTGCATTATTCCATTTTTCTGAGATTTATAATCAACATTCTTAAGATCTACGACCTCTAGAGCATCCATGTCAGCTCTTAAGGCTATAATATTATCATTTCTTGATCCTATCTGTCCAATTATACCTGAGTTTTCAAATGTTTTGTAATTGATGTCTAAACTGTTTAGTTCATCTTTAACAAGTGAACAAGTATATGGTAAATCCCTATCTATTTCAGGATTACTATGAAGACATCTTCTTATTTTCTTCATCTTTTCAAAGTGTTTTCTAGATAAATCTAAATACTCCTTCATTACTTAACTCCCCCTTCAGTCAATATAAGCTTAGAGCCTATAATTTTACAGCTAGCACCTAAAGGAATAGTAATTTTACTTTCATCATGTCCTATGTTAAGCCCCTTATAGCAAGGTATAGAATACTTCTTAAAAAAGCCCTCAAGTACATATTCTAAAGAATAACTTCTCTCCTTATCATAGGAATTACATGATGTAAACTGCCCTAAAATTACCCCTTTTACTTTTTCAAAAGCCCCAGATAAATATAATTGATAAAGCATTCTATCTACCTTATAGGGTTCTTCATTAATTTCTTCCAAAAATAGTACTATGTCCTTATAGTTTACTTGATATTTAGAACCTAGTAAAGACGTTAAGATAGTAAGATTCCCACCAAAGATTTTACCACTTACATCACCTTCTACGACTGCTTCAAGATCATACTTCGGAGTATATTTTATGTCCATAACATTGTGCAAAAAAGAAGATAAGGTTTCTTTATCCATTCTATAAAAGTCTGAATATATCATAGGACCATGGAAGGTTACTAAATTAGAATACTTATTTATTGCACTATGAATTGCAGTTATATCACTATAGCCAACAAATATTTTAGGATTCTTCCTAATGGATTTGTAATCTATCTTGTCAAGTATTCTCATAGCTCCATATCCACCTCTTAGAGCTACTATAGCTTTAATATTTGATGAGTCAAAAAATATATTTATATCCTTCGCTCTTACATCATCTCCACCAGCTAAAAACCCATCTTTTGCATAACAACTTCGACCTAAAATTGGTTTAAAACCTATCTTTTTAATTTTATCTATACTTTTTTCAAGTTGATCTGAATTAAAAAAAGGACCCGATGGAGCTATAATTCCTATTTCATCATTAAAACTTAAAGCTTTAGGCTTTATCATATTTCACCACTTAATAATTGATTATACTATAATAGTATATGAAATATATATATTTTATTACTTTATATATCCATTAGAGAAAAGGTTCTTCTCTATTTCTATAAGCTTATTAAGTTTTTCCTTATCATCCTTTAAAGACGCCTGACCATACCTTATTGTTCTATAAGCTTCTTTGCTACTATTATCTTTAAGATATAAATTACAAAGGTTTGTATATGCATTAAAGAACTTAGGGTCTTTTTTTATAGTCTCTATTAATTCTTTCTTAGCTAAATCATTTTTATTAAGTTTAACATAGCAAATAGATATATTATATGAAAGAAGATGACTTTTTATATCATTTTTTCTAGCAGTTCTTAGACATACTAAAGCTGACATATAATCTTCCTTCTTTAAATTAATTAAACCTAAATAATAATAAAATAATCCCGGATTATCCTTAAAATATTTTATAACCATTTTCTGAGCTTCGAATACCTTATTTTCTTTAATATATGATAAAATTTTTTCTACTTTTTGCATAATAACCTCCAAATTTTCCTTTATTATAATTCTTGACAAGTAGAAAACTTTTATTCAGTTTTAATAGTTTATTTTTATTATCAATTATGATAAAGTTATTTATGATAATAATCTAAAATAAAAAGTACATATGTTGATTTTTTGTTTTAAAATCAACATATGTACTTACACATACTATATTAAAATTTATGTAAATATTAAAAGTATATTCTAACTTTTAACTATTATTTGCTTTTTAAGTTATTAATAAGTTGCCACATTTCATCTGCAGCCTTTATACTTCTAGAATTAAATTCATATGATCTTTGTGTAGTGATCATATTTGTAAGTTCTTCTACCATATCAACGTTTGATCCTTCAACATAACCTTGAATCATTTTTCCTTCTGGTGCCTTTGGTCTCTCCCCTGAAGTAAATGTATTATCACCTTGAGATAACATATCATTTTTATATGAAAAGTCATACAAATTAATTTTACCTACCTGAAGTCCATCAGATGTAATATTACCATCTGGGGAAATTGAAACAGGCTGCTTTAGATTTTCTTTTTTATAGTTTTGAATTTCAAGCTTCATACCTGAAGCACTATGTACAAAGTTGCCTAATACATCTATGGAAAAACTTCCATCTCTAGTATAATAGGCATTCCCGCTATTATCTAGAACCTTAAAATACCCTTGTCCACTTATAGCTATATCAGTATCTCTTCCTGTATCAATAAATGTACCTTCTTTAGAATTTCTAAATGGTTTAGATACCTTAGTTCCTGTCCCTTGCGCCATATTATCACTATTCGTAAAGGGAACACCATTTCTTTGACGAATGTTTTCCTTTAGGGTTTCACTAAATGAAACATCTATTTTTTTGTATCCTATTGTGTTTGAATTTGCAACATTATTAGAAACTGTATCCATTTTAGCCTGTTGAGAAATAAGTCCACTTCTTCCTGTCCAAATACTTGATAACATATTTATCCCACCTTAATTATACTTATAAAATACTATCGAACTACACCAACTTCATTAACTACTTTACCTAAAATCTCATCCATTTGTTGAAAAACTCTTTGACTAGACTCATAGTTTCTTGAAACAGTTATAAGATCCGTCATTACCTCTGCAACATCTATATTTGCATTTTCAATGTATCCTTGCTTTACTAACTTTAAATCTCCACCTTGTCTGATAGTAGCACCATTATCTGTATTTATTTCAGTTAACATAAACCCTACTCTTCCTACTGAATTGTCTATAATTCCATTTTCATCTAAAGTAGGATGATTATTTGTAAGCATTATCGGACTTCCATTACTACCTATTACTTTACGTCCCTGGGAATCTACAAGAAATCCTTCTCCTGAAACCTGAAATCTTCCATCCCTTGTTAAAGTAGTTTCTCCACTATTGTTAACTACGCTAAACATATACTTATTATCATTAATTGCAAAATCTAACTTCCTATCAGTGTTAGTAATTATACCTTGAGAATAGTCGGTTTTTATACCGTCAACTCCTACTCCAGAGTTCATACTACCAATTACCTTACTAGTATTAATCCTATCTGCATATGATTCTCTACGATTAATTAACACATCATCAAATGTTTTTAATAGTACATTTGTTTTCTTATATCCTGGAGTATTTAAATTAGAAATATTATTACTTAGGTTCTCTTGCTGTACTTGTCTAGTTATTAAGGAAGTAGCTGCATTATAAAGTCCTCTAATCACTTTTCTTCTCTCCTTTTATGCTTTCATCATTTTTAAAAAATGCCTTTATTTCATCTGGATACTTCATACCCATATCCCTTGCTCTTTTTTCTACTTTTACATCAGAAATTGTTGATTTAGGAAATAGTGATATAATCATAGTAGCAACAACAAGTCCAACTCCAAGACCTAATATAAATTTCTTATCAAGTATATTAACCAATACTATTTTTCTCTCTTTTGTAATCCAATTCTTAATAAAACCTCACCCTTTCCTATTCTTAAAGTAGAAGCAATTTCTTCTATACTTCTTCCTTCATTATATAGTAAAAGTATTTCTTTATTCTTTATAGTATTCTGAGCATCCACTTGACTTTCATTTTTATGCACACTTACTTCATCATCACTACCTAATACACTATATTCTTCACTATTAATAGTCATATTAATATCTTTTTGACTTTCTACAACACCTAACTCTTCAACAAATTTTAGTTCATTTAGGTTATAAAGTTTTGTCCCTTTTTTAAAGTTTTCGTAGATAATCTCATATTCTTTATCTTTAATGTGAATTTCTTCCTCCAAAGACTCTATCCTTTGTTCAAGTTTTATAACTTTATCTTCAATCTCAATATATGCTTTTAAAATTTCCTTTTCATAAAAGTTACTTGAATTATTATCTACTAGACTATCAAAGGTGTCACCTGATGTAATATTGCCAATTTTCATACTATTAATCGAAAAACAAATCAATGCTAGCCCAATTATTAAAATAACGTATATCATGAATTTTTACCTTTTTATATATATTTTAGTTTCTTCATATTTTCTCTAACTCTGATTATTGCTCTGCTGTGTAGCTGAGACACTCTTGACTCTGATATTTCTAGTATCTTACCTATCTCTTTTAAGGTTAGCTTTTCATAGTAATATAAGTTTAATACAAGCTTATCCTTATCATTAAGCATATTAATAGCCTCTTTCAAAATATCAATTTGTTCATTTTCCTCAAGTATCTTTTGAGGTTGAGGACTTTTCTCGTCCTCAAGCATATTTTTAAACTGTATATCGTCGTCATCAAGCTTAAAAATAACCTCGTCTAATGAAACAGTAGAAACATAATTTACATAGGTTTGAATATTTCGAACTTCCTCCACTGTGATACTCATAAATTCTGCAATTTCCTTATCATTAGGCTCTCTATTAAGTTGATTTTCAAGATTTTCCCTTGCCTGATTTAATTGTGATAGCTTGGAAAATGCACTTTTAGATATCCAGCTAATTTTTCTAAGTTCATCTATAATAGCCCCTCTTATTCTAAGAGTTGCGTATGTTTCAAACTTTAACCCTTTTGAAACATCAAACTTTTCTATAGCATCTATTAAACCTATTATACCAAAGCTCACTAAATCCTCCTGTTCTACCCCAGGTGGCTTCCCACAAATAAGCCTTGAAGCAATATATTTAACATAAGGAATATACTTTACAATCATGTCTTCTCTTTCATTAACATTTGTATAACACTTCACCATACTACCTCCTAAATCACCTTTTCATTAACTCTCTAGATTTTTCAAATATAAACCTTACTATCTTTTCTTTATCTAATTTATCTAAATTCTCAAATCTACAACCCATTTTGTAAATTTTCATATCCAAATCTTTTTCGACCCTTATAACCTTACACACTGTAGAGATATCTTCAATAAAGTTAGATTTTATTCTAGTTATTATGTATGTTCCTGCTTCAATTTCCTCAGTTGTAATCAATTTTATACCGCCTGCACTTATATCTATACTTTTAGCAGATTTAAATTTATCCTCTAGAAGTTCTATTATCTTTTTGGATATCCCCTTTTCAACTACTTCCTTTTTAACTGGAAGATATGAAACATCTAAAGATATAGGTATTCTATAATCTTCTCTTCTTTGAATTTTCCCCTTATATTCTAGTTCATCTATAATTAAAAGTCTTAAGTTTCCATCAATAATTCTATTAACTATTTTACCCTTGTAGTTATGATATTCATTTTTTAAAAATACAAAGAATTCAACACTTGCCCTTATATGTGGAAGATGACTTTTCGCTCCATTTACTGGAACACTTATAGCTATAGAATTTTCAGATATAATGTCCTGTATTGTACTTTTATATATTTCATCCTCTACAACAAATTCTACTCTTTCGTTAATTCTTAACTTGTTTTTATTTTTCATGTCTATCCCCTCATCAAACTAAATAATCTTGATACATAGCTTTTTACAGAAGAGTTTTTATAACTTCCTGAGTCACCTAATATTCTACTACTTATTACATCTATACATTTAGTCGCCTTTGACCTTGGAAATAATTTGACAAATGATTCTTGCTTTCTAACTGCCATGCTAACATTATGATCCTCTAATATATATCCAAGGTAATTAAGATTAATCTTTAAGAATTTTTTAGATGTAGTACTAAGTTTATTGTAGGTATCATTTGCCTCCTTTGAGTCAGATGTCCTATTCACTATTATGCTTAACTTATCCTCAAATGTGCTACTTGATGCAACCTTTATTAGACCATATGCATCTGTTATAGAAGTAGGTTCGCTATTAGTAATAATTATAACATCATCTGCCATTTTTATAAAGTTAATAACATTTCTACCAACACCTGCACCAGTATCTATAATAAGGATATCAATATCACTTAATTTCTCAAATTCCTTAACAATTTTACTCTCTTCATCTGGTGATAAATTAGCTAGTTTACTTATACCTGATCCACCTGGAATTACTTTAATTCCCTCGGATGTTTCAACTATAATGTCTAACATACTTTTTTCATTTTCCAAAATATCATAAATATTATATGGAGAATTTATTCCAAGTAAAATATCTATATTAGCCATTCCAAAATCTGCATCAAGGATAGCAACCCTTTTACCCTTTTCAGCTAATAACACAGCTAAATTTACAACAAAATTACTTTTACCAACACCGCCTTTTCCACTTGATACTGTAATAACTCTAAAGGATTCATTTCTTTCTGCTTTTGTTTCTACTAATTCTCTAAGTTTAGCGGCTTGGTCCATTTTCCATATCTCCTAATACTATATTGTATATTTTATCTTTACTTGGAACTTCTATATCATCTGGCACATCCTGTCCATTACATATATACGCAATTGGCATTTTACTATAATAAAGCGAATTCAATATACCTCCATACTCATCTGTCTCATCTACTTTTGTTAAAATAATACTTTGGTAATTAAGTGTACTATAATTTTCTATAATAGATTTCATATCTTTATCCTTTGTTGTCACACTAAGAACAAGGTGAATGCTGTCAGGATTAAACTCCTTAACAAGATTTCTTATTTCTGATATCTGCATGAAATTTTTACTACTTCTTCCGGTTGTATCAACAAGAACGATATCACAATTACTCATTCTATCTAGGGCCTGTTCTACATCTTTGCTTGATATAACAACTTCAAATGGTATATTTAATATTTCTGCATATGTTTTTAGCTGTTCTACTGCCCCTATTCTATAAGTATCTAAGGTAATTAATCCTACCTTTTTTCTCTTATATAAGGTGTACATACTAGCAAGCTTTGCAATGGTTGTTGTTTTTCCAACTCCTGTAGGTCCGATAAGGACCTTAATCCTCTCCTCTTCTTCATCTCTTATGTCTATTAAATTCACTATGCTATCTAGCGCTCTTTTTTCAATATCATTATCTCTAACAACTTCATCAGAGCTTTCTATTAGAAGCTTAATACTGCTTTCAATTTCTCCTAGGAGCTCATTATCTACACCTTTACTACTAAGATATTGTATTGTTTTAGACTTAGTATTATGTGTTAAGGTAGCTGCAACTTCTAGATAAGAACTAGCTGTTTTACTTCCTAGGTTTTCTATCATTTTTTTAAGTTCATTAATCTCTTTCTCGACTTTGCTTTCCTTAAAAGACTCTACAGATTCAGAAGGTTTTTTATCTACTACCACTGGTTTTTGATGTACTTTATCTACTGCTGCAGTCACCTCTATCATTTTTTTCTTAAAAAGACCAAGCGCTCCAGAAACTCTAACTCTTTTGCTACTAACAATGGTAGCTTCACTTCCAAGATCATTTTTTATTTTAATCATAGCTTCATTCATATTTTTTACAATGTACTTCCTAATGATCACGTAATTGACACCATCCCTATTGTTTCTATTTGTACATCTGTTGGTATTTCATTCATAGAAAGTATCGTTATGTTTGGAAATACTATCTCAGTTAACTTTCTAAACGCCGGTCTTATTCTAGGAGAACAAAGTAAAACTGGCTGTCCATTAAAATATTCAACAGTGTTAAGATTATTTGTAATAGATTCAAATATTCTCTGAGTTGATTCTGGATCTAGAGCAGGATATGATCCTTGGAATGACTTTTGTATACTATCTCCTATTATTTGCTCTAAATTCATATCAACAGCTGAAACTCTTATTATATTATTTTCATCAACAAGACTTCTACATATGGTTCTTGCAAGTGAAAATCTTGCGTATTCTGTTAATAACTCTATATCTTTAGTTGTTATTGCATTATCAGCTAAAGATTCAAGAATAGTTACAAGATCTCTTACTGGAACTCTTTCCTTTAAAAGATTTTGAAGAACCTTTTGTACATCACCTATAGTCAAGAGATTAGGTATAAGTTCTTCTACAACTGCACTATAACTTTCCTGAATATTGTCAATTAACATCTTAACTTCCTGACGTCCTAAAAGTTCGTGTGCATGCTTTTTAATTACCTCAGCTAAATGTGTAACAAGTACTGTCGTTGGATCGACTACTGTTATTCCCATAATTTCTGCCTCTTCCTTTTTAGTATCTGGAATCCATACTGCTGGAAGGCCAAATGTAGGTTCTACTGTTGTTATTCCATCTATCGGTATGCCATCTCCAAAGGAATCTATTGCAAGGTAGTGGTTACAAAGTATTTCACCCTTTGCAATTACCGTACTTTTTACTTTAATAGAATATTCGTTAGTCGCAAGCTGAAGATTATCCCTTATTCTTATTGGCTGAACTATAATCCCCATTTCAACCGCACACTGCCTTCTGACCCCTGTAATTCTATCAAGTAAGTCTCCACCTGAACTTTGGTCTGCAAGTGGAATAAGTCCATATCCTATTTCAATTTCAAGTGGCTCTACATTAAGTAATGTAAGCACATTCTCTGGTTCCCTTGATGCAGCAACTTCTTCTCCTTGTCCTCCATCAACAGCTGCATATTCTGCACTATATAATGGGTCTTTGGATTTCTTACTCTTATATATTGCAAATGCTGATAATATGCATATAGCTGAAACACTTAAAAACACTCCTCCTGGAAGTGCTGGAATAAGTCCTAAAACTCCCATGATTGATCCTGCCATCATCAATACCTTAGGATATGATGTCATTTGTTCTGAAAGTTCTTTCCCAAGTGTTCTGTCATTTGCAGATCTTGTAACTAAGATACCTGATGAAGTTGATATTAAAAGAGCTGGTATCTGGGAAACCAATCCATCTCCAATAGTAAGCAGTGCGAACTTTTGAAGTGACTCCATTGCTGGAAGGTTCATGAAAATCATTCCAATAATAACTCCACCTATAAGATTTATAGCTACTATTGCTATACCTGCTATAGCATCTCCCTTAACAAACTTACTAGCCCCATCCATAGAACCATAAAAGTCTGCTTCAAGCTGCATTTTAAGTCTTCTATCCTTTGCTTCCTCTTCACTTATAATTCCTGCACTAAGGTCTGCGTCAATACTCATTTGTTTTCCTGGCATAGCATCAAGTGTGAATCTTGCAGAAACCTCTGATACTCTACCAGCACCATTTGTAATAACAACAAACTGTACAATTATAATTATTATGAATAATATAAATCCAACTACGTAGTTACCACCAACAACGAAATTTCCAAAGGCCTCTATGACCTCCCCAGCTTCACCCTGTCCAAGAATTAATCTTGTTGATGATATGTTAAGACCTATTCTAAACAATGTAGTTACTAGTAATAGGGTTGGAAATACTGAAAACTCAAGTATTTCTTTTGTAAACATAGTAGTTAATAATACTATTAATGATATAAGTAAATTAAAAGCTAGCAGTATATCAAGCATCCATGCTGGAAGAGGTATTATTATCATTAAAACTATCGCTATAATACCTAGTGTTACAAATATATCTACATTTTTTGAAAGCTTTTTAGATAACGTATTTGCCATTGTAATTTAACCTCACCTTTTCTTAATGCTGTATACATAAGCTATTACTTCAGCTACAGCACCATATAATTCTGAGGGTATTTCCTTGTTTATATCAACCTCAGCGTAAATTTTTCTTGCAAGAATTCTATTCTCAACTATAGGGATATTGTGTTTCTTAGCTATATCTCTAATTCTAAAAGCTACACTATCTACTCCCTTTGCAAGAACCTTAGGTGCTCCTTCTCCCTTACTATATTTTAGAGCAATAGAGTAATGAGTCGGGTTTGTTACTACAACCGTAGCTTTAGGTACCTCATGCATCATTCTACTCATAGCCATTTCTCTTTGCTTTTGCTTTATTTTAGATTTAAGTTGTGGATCACCTTCCATTTGTTTGTATTCATCTTTTATTTCTTGCTTTGTCATTCTTAAATCCTTTTTGTGCTGCCTTTTTTGAAATATGTAGTCGGCAATACCAATTGTTAAAAGAACTATTACAATTCTAATAAGCTGTGAATCTGCAAGATCTTTTACAAATGGATATATTCCATTAGGATGTAAGTCTGATACCTTCATAATGTCGAATATCTTACTTTTTACAAAACTATAACCAACAAATCCAACTAGGCCTATCTTAAGAATAGATTTAACAAATTCCATAATGGTTCTAATTGAAAAAAACTTTTTTATACCACTTATAGGATTAAGCTTTTTAAAGTCAGGTTTTAATCCTTCACCACTATTTAAAAAACCAACTTGCATAACATTTGAAATAACACCAAGTATCATTGCAGTTACAGCAATTGGAACTGCTACAAAGAATGTCTTTTGTAATGACTTTAAAAATATTGTTTGAGCATCAACAAAATTTATTTCTTTCACATAAAGGTTTGAAAGTTCTTGAACCATGCCTTGTAATCCATATGTATAAATTTTATCTCCAAGAAACAAGAAAAACAGGGTTACTCCAAGTAAAATAATACCTGAATTTAAGTCATTACTTTTCGCAACTTGACCTTTTTTTCTAGCATCTTGAAGCTTTTTAGAAGTAGGTTCCTCGGTCTTATCATCTGTTCCTAGAAAAAATAGTATTGGTACAGAGGATAAAACTTTTAAAATTTCAGGCGATATCTTATCTAGGGACTTTATAAATACCTGCATAAGTCCAGGAATTATAGCAGATAGTGCTAAAAGTCCAAGCAAAACCTTTATAGGCATACCTAAAACAAACACCTGGATCTGAGGAACAGTTCTTGCTATAAGTCCTAGAGTAAAGTCTGTGATAAACATAATAATCATTATAGGTGCTGCTATTTGCACTGCTATAATGAAGGATTTAGAAAAGGAACTCATAATTGCAGAAAATATATTTTCACTAATTATAAAGTGCCCAAGAGGTACTACCTCAAAGCTTCTAGTAATTGCTGAAATAAGTATATGATGAAAATTAAATACCAAAAATAGTACCGTTGCAATCCAGTTAAAGAATCTTTCCAAAACAGTAGCACTAGATGCTGATGTAGGATCATAGTATTGAGACATTGAAAACCCAATACCAAAATCCATAAGATGTGCAGCCATTCTAAATGAGTTAAAAATAAAAGTTGCAACAGTGCCTATAGATACCCCAATTAAAACTTCTTTAAAAACAAACAACGCTAGTTCAAAGTTATTTGCTGGGAAGGTAAATCCCCTGCCAGTAATAGATGAAGATACTAAAAGGCCAACAATTAAAGAAAAACCAATTTTAAATGGGCTTGGAATTTGTTTTTGTGAAAAAATAGGTGCTGTAAGTAGCATTGAAATAATTCTTATAGAAGCTAGGAAGAAAATTAAAAAATCATTAACATTAATTTCTGTCATTTTCCCTACCCTACTATACTAGGTATAGTGTTGATCATGTTTTCTATAAACTGTACTAATGTTTTTGTCATCCATGGTCCTAAAAGAATCATCACAAAAATAATTGCTACCATTTTAGGAACAAAAGTTAAAGTTTGTTCCTGGATTTGAGTTACGGCTTGGAATATACTTATTGCAAGTCCAACTATCATTGCTACTAATAGTATAGGAGCCGAAACCAAAGTTGTTGTTGTTATTGCTTTTTTTGCTATAGAATATATTAATACTTCACTCATATCTTTACCTCTACCTCACGAAACTTTCTAGCAAGGATTTAACTACTAAATGCCAACCATCTGCTAAAATAAATAATAGTATTTTAAAGGGAAGTGAAACCGTCACAGGTGGTAGCATAAACATACCCATTGACATAAGTATACTTGCAACAATCATATCTATTACTATAAATGGTACAAATATTAAAAATCCCATTTGAAATGCAGTTTTTATTTCACTTATTGCAAAGGCTGGAATTAATACTGTAAATGGTACATCATATCTATCCTTTGGCTTTTCATACTCTGCTACTTTATAAAAAAGTGCCAGATCCTTTTCCCTTGTTTGATTTAACATGAAGTTTTTTACAGGCTTACTTCCTATTTCTATAGCCTGAGAATAACTTAGTTTCCCTTCTACATAAGGCTGAATAGCATTTGAGTTAACCTCTTTGTAAACAGGAGTCATTATAAACAGTGACATAAATAGTGCCAATGCAATAATAACCTGATTTGGAGGAGACTGCTGCGTAGATAGGGCCGTTCTTGTAAAGCCAAACACTATAACAATTCTCGTGAAAGATGTAGTAAGTAGGACTATTGCTGGGATAAATGTTAAAAAAGTTAATAGTAATAATAGCTTTATATTACCTACATATTCACTTGGAGCTTGCTGACCACCTACTGATAAATTAAGATCTACTCCTATAGGCTCTGCATGTCCCACTGTATGATATGAGACAAACATAAATAGCATAAGAAGAAATATCTTTTTAACTGCTCTCTTTTTCATCTTTCACCTTTCCTTTAAACCCTTTTAAGTATTCCTCTCTCTTTTTAAAAACAAAGGGAATCTTAATATCTTCCATATTTACTACTTTATAAACATTTTCATCAATTTCATCTAAGGATAATTCCTTTAGAATAACAACACCCTTAGTGCTAGATGACATAAGGTATAACCTTTCTCCTACCTTAACTATATTAAGTGTTGTATTTTGAGAGAGACTAGCTCTTTCAAGAATTTTAATATTTTTATTTCCAGATAATTTATTTTGATACTTAGCAAGTCCTCTAAGAGTAATAAGCATTAGAACTAGTACAAAAACAAAGACAAATAATGTTTTTATAGTATCAAATACAAAAGAAAGATCCCCCATTTTTATCACCTTTTTACCTTTGAATAACTATTTTTTTCACGTATATATTTGTAAGTCTTCCTGAAATTAAGTTTTCATTTATTTTATCTAAGATTTCCTTCTTAACAGATGCTAATCCATTTCCATTAAAATCATCTGCTTTCTTTTGTCTTAAAGTTGAATTAATTATGTCTAGTACTTTGTCTAGCTTTGAAGTCACTTCTTTTTCTAAATCTTTATTTGCTTCAGGGTAAGCTAAAGTTAATTTAGTTTGAATGAAGCTTTTTCCACCTTCATCAGCAAGGTTTACAGTAAACTCTTCTAATTCCATAGGCTTTTCAACTAGTTCTTTTTCAACATACTTAATCTCTTCTTTTTGTCCTGTTGGCTTCTTAATAAACATTGTGTAAGCAAAATAGCCACCTACAGATGCCACTGCTAATATTAAAATTATTAGTATAATCATTATAGGATTTTTCTTCTTACCCTCACTCATTCTAATTCTCCTTTACTTATTAGTTATGTCTATATAGGTACCTTTAGCCTTTAAAGGCACCTATAATTAATTAAAATCTTTGTAAAATCTCTTTTTTGTAATCTTTGATTTTCTTGATAACTTCCTCTGGAGTATCCTCAACTACATATTTATTACCATTTGTCATAGTAATTACAGTATCAGGATTAGCTTCTATTTTCTCGAACAATTCACAGTTAAGATAAAATTCCTTGTGTGTTAGTGTTGAAATCTTTATCACTTGCTATCCCCTCTTTCACTATCTCTTAAGATTTAGTAGTTCTTGTAGCATTTCATCAGATGTAGTTATTGTTTTTGAATTTGCTTGGTATGATCTTGAAGTTACAATCATATCAGTAAATTCATTTGCAAGGTCTACATTAGACATTTCAAGGAACCCTTGCTCACTTGTTCCAAATCCTATATCACCTGGAAATCCCTTAGTTGCTTGTCCTGAGTTTGCTGTTTCACGGTAAAGGTTACTTCCTTTTGCCTCAAGACCTGAATCATTTACAAACTTTGCAATCTCAAGCCTTGCAACTTCAAATACATCTTCTCCATAAACAGCTCTAATTGTTCCATCCTTCCCCATACTAAAGCTACCTATTTGCATTTTTTCAGTATAAAAACCAGTAGTAGCAGCTGTATTTATTGTCCCATCTGTATTTCTAGGTCTAGATTCTGGCATAACTCCTAAACCTGTCGCATTTTTAGCCTCTGCATAATCACCTGTTACTCCTATACCATATATACCTTTATCAATAATATTTTCCTTTATATCTTTTTTAGCTACAGTTGCAGCATCTGTAGCTTTCAACTGTTCTTCGGACATTTCCCCAATATTTTTAAGTTGTGTTGTTATAGCTCTTTCAAGTTCTGTTAGACTACTATATCCCTTAATATTTATAGTTATACTCTTATCTGCAGTTTTAAAAACTACTGGGTTTGCCCCTCCATCTACTGTATTATCAATATTTATCTTTTCAATACCTGCACCATCAAATCCATAAAGTTTAATTTGGAGTAATTCCTTAGTAGAAGCACCTACAGTTCCTTGTATCTTTATAGCTGGTACTGTATCATGTTCTAATGGGAGGTTTATAGGGCCTCTAGTCCCAGCTTTATCCTGTCCCATAACACGAAGACCCTCACTAGTTACTAAATCTCCAAATTTATCTAGTGTAAATGAACCATCTCTTGTATAAAATACTTCAGGTCCATTTTGAACCATAAAATATCCACTTCCTTGAATAGCAATATCTGTTGATCTTCCTGTTGGCTGAAGTGTACCCTGTGCCATATTCTTATCTACTGATGATACAGCCATTCCAAGCCCAACTTGTCTAGGGTTTGCCCCCCCTACAGCAAATGTAGGTGCTGATGCTGATTGCATTGTTTGTGTTAAAGCATCCTTAAATGTAACTCTTGAACCTTTAAATGATGTTGTACTAAGGTTCGCTATATTGTTACCTATAGTATCCATTTTTACTTGTTGGTTTTTCATACCACTAATTCCAGAATACATCGATCTTATCATCGTTTTTCCTCCTTAATCTTTATGCTACATCTATCGTTCAGTAGCAACTAGGCCCCCCTTAGGTCCAGCCTAAAGTATTACCGCCGCATCTATATTTGTAAAAACCTTTTCTTCTAAGCTATTCTTATCCATAGCTGTTATTATTGTTCTATTTTTTACACTTGCAATTAATGCAAGGTCGTTATAAAGGATTAAAGCTTCTTTAGAACCTTTTCCCTCTACCTTATCAATTGCATTATTAATATTTTTCATATCAGATTCAGATAGGCTTATATTTCTACTGTTTAATCTATCTATTGCATGTGCCGATATTTTAAGATTTTTATTTAATGCATTGTTAACACATTTATCAAAGTCGAATCTATGACTAGTTCTAACATCTAAAGATTTGTTTTTTGAAACCTCTTTAATTGAATATGAGGATACTTGGCCTACACTATTTATTTCAGGCATTTCTATCTCCTCCTAATTAGAAGCTTCTCCTTCTACATTATCTGCTGTATCTAATTTACTATCTTCTTTGGCTTCTGTATTCTCAGAAGGAGTTACTTCCTTAAATCCAATTGAATCTCCAAGTAAGTATTTTTTGTCGTCTTTAGTATATAAATACACTTGTCCTCCATCAATCTTTACAGAAGTTACAACTCCCTTTTCTGTTTTGTATGTACCGTCATTACCTCTTACTCCAAATTCAACTTCTTTACCAATCATCATTCCTGCTTCTGTTACACTTTGAGACATTAATAATTTATTTATAGAACTATATAATTGCTGTGTCTGTTCAAGTGTTGTAAATTGTGCAAGCTGTGATACATACTCTGTACCATCCTTCCCCTTCATTGGATCCTGGTTAGAAAGCTCCGCTGAAAGTATCTGAAAAAATACATCCTTACTTGATAAATCACTACTACTAGTTGATTTTGTGTTCTGATATGCTAAATTTTGAATAGTACTTATTCCATTTACTGGCATACTTTTCCCTCCTTAATATTAAAGAATAGTAGAAGACTCTTTATTTGCAGTTTCTTCAAAAACATCTTCAAACTCTTCATCTTGGGATTTCTCTTTTTCCCCTTTATATCCACGTCTGGCTTCCTCACCACTTTGATCTTGACTTAAATTAACAGCTACATGATGAAGCTCTGTTCCAGAATCCTTTAACTGCTGCAAAAGATTATTTATATTACTTTGAAGTAGGGCGAATGTATCTTTTCTATCCGATGATATAACTGCACTAACTTGTCCTTTTTCTAAAACTAGCTTTATTGTGATTTCCCCAAGTTCCTGAGGATTTAACTTTATTCTCATTTCGCATCGTCCTGGAAGTCTTAATGTTTTGAAATTTTCAACTACAACATCTACTATATCTCTAGTATTGAATATATTAACTTCCTTTACCGGGACACTTTCTTGAATTTGCGATGTACCTCCTTGGTTTAAATTCATACTATTCATAAAGGATGAAGCATCCTGTCCTTTACCTCCAGCCTCAATAGCTTTCAGTAGTTTTGATGTATCAAGACTACCATCTGAATTAGTAAACTGCTGTAGAAACTTTAAGGCATTTAAAACTTCTTTATTCTCTACATTTCCACTTAAGTTAGTAATCATACCTTGAATAGTAGAGGCTAAACTACTATTTTGTGCTTGAAAATTTAAAGATTCCATTGCTCTTAACTTTAGAAAACCATTATCTTGATTTATGCCATTAATATATTGGCTCAAACTTTCTTCAGCAATGTTTTTTGATAAATTTTTCAGATTATCTAATATATCTTCCATATCTCCTTGACCTATAATAAAATTATCTTTTTTAAGTGGAGTGCTTTCACCATTAATTCTTAAATTTAAAGTATTCATTATAGATCCTAATGTAGTACTTGTATCTTGAGGTGTAACTTCTTTAGAGTTAAGTAATGATATTAGGGCATTTTCACCCTCAGCTCCTGAAGTTAGTAAACTGGTTAAAAGGTTTAAAAAGTCGGTTCCATTTGATAGTTCTCTAGCTGAAGAATTATTCATAGATGCTATGTTCATAGCTTCACTTGTAATTGTTATTGGTACATTCACTTACTTTTCACCTCCCTTCAGTGAATTTGTATATCTACTTAGGGCAATATCGTCTAACTTCTTTTGTTCTAATTGATTTTCATCATTTAAATACTCTTCAAAGGCTGAATCCTTAAGAATTTCCATTATCCTCTTATCTTTTGTAGATTTAATAAGTTCAAGTCTTGATTTTTCAAGTTTCCTTTCGGCCTCTTTAACTTGAATCTTTTTATCTTCTATACTCCTATCCAAATAATCTACATACCTTTGATAAATAATTAAATCATTTGTTGTTTTTAATTTCGAAGTATAATCAACACTTTTTATAAGTTCTTTTTTATTAACTAAAGTATTTAATTCTTCCTTCTCATTATTGAATATTGAAAGTTTATATGCAAAATCCTCTTTACTTTTTTTTTCTAGATTTTCTCTATAATCTAATACCTTTTGAAGCTTAAAATTGAACATTTATTTCCACCTCAAATTTATATACTCATCATCTTAGTAAATGTATCATCTAGTGATGAATATTCATCGACTTTTTGCTTTAGAAAATCATTTATCGAATCTATAGCGTCTATTGCCTTATCTACTTTATGATTTGCTCCCTTTTGATATGCACCTATGTTTATAAGGTCTTCTGATTCTTTATGAGTAGCAAGTAAATCTCTTATTTCTCCTGCTTTAGCCTTAACATCACTTTCAGCTATTTGACTCATAAGTCTTGAAACACTGGAGTTAATATCTATTGCAGGATAATGGTTCTTTGCTGCAATTTTTCTTGAAAAAACGATATGTCCATCAAGTATACCACGAGTAGCGTCTGCTATAGGCTCATTCATATCATCACCATCAACTAGTACTGTATAAAAAGCTGTAATTGATCCTACCTCAGATCTACCTGTTCTTTCCATAAGCCTTGGAAGCATTGCAAAAACTGACGGAGTATATCCTTTTGTAGCTGGTGGCTCCCCAATAGTAAGTCCTATTTCTCTTTGCGCCATAGCAAATCTGGTTACAGAATCCATCATCATCATTACATTAAGACCCTTATCCCTGAAGTACTCTGCTATAGAAGTTGCTGCATAAGCTCCTTTTAGTCTCATGATTGGAGACTGATCCGATGTTGCTACCACTACAACAGATTTTTTAAGTCCCTCTGGTCCTAAATCTTTCTCTATGAATTCCTTAACTTCTCTTCCTCTTTCTCCTATAAGTGCTATAACATTAACATCAGCATCTGCATACTTTGCTATCATTCCAAGTAGTGTACTTTTTCCAACACCACTTCCTGCAAAGATACCTATTCTTTGCCCAATTCCACAAGTCAAAAGTCCATCTATAGCTCTAACCCCTGTTGTCATTATGCTATCTATTCTTTTTCTTAAAAGTGGATTTGGTGGGTCTCGGTCTAGCTTATACTCCTCAGCACCTTTAAAGTCATATCCATTCATATCTCTACCAAGGCCATCTAAAACCCTTCCTAGAAGACTGTCAGAAACTTTTACAGTTAAAGCTTTTCCAGTAGAAATAACCTCCGAACCTGGAGCAATTCCAAAAGTATTTTCAAATGGCATTAAAATAGCAATACCATCCCTAAACCCAACTACTTCAGCTTGTATCTGTCTATCATTGATTGTTATTATAGTGCAAACTTCACCAACAAAGGCTTTAATACCTTCTACTTCAACAGTTAATCCTACAACCTTCGTAACCTTTCCAGTAACCTTCAAAGTCTTTGTCTTCTTAATTAAAGAAATCATGTTATCAAAATCTACTTTATACATTGCAAACTATCTCCTAACAAGCTTTGTACTATAGCCTCTAACTGTACTTCTACACTTGCATCTACAAAACCAGATGTAGTTTCAATTTTAAATGAGTTATCTTCCAATTCATTATCTGCCAAAATTAGTATATTGCACTTTTCATCTACTAAGGATGAAATCCTATTTTTCTCGAGTTTTACAACACTTGAATTTTTAGGGCTTAACTTAAGTATTACTTGTTTTTTATCAACACATTTCAGAATTGCTGATTCTAATATACTTAAAATAGCCTCATTATTTTGTGAAAGTTCAGTATTTATTACTTTTCGTGAAACTTCTATTATAATATCTATAAATTCATTCTCAACACTACTGATGTAATGTCTCGATTCACGGTAGCATTCTTCTATGTACTTCTTAGCATTACACCTTATCTCCGATGCTTCACTAATTAAATTCTCATATTCATTTTTTGCTTCATCTTTTCCAAAGGTATACCCTTCTTGATATCCCTTCTTATATCCTTCTTGAAATCCCTCTTCCATGGAAGTCTCTTTTATAGATCTTGCTTCCTTCTCAGATTCTTCAATAATCTTTTTAGCTTTTTCCCTATAGGATTCTAAGATTTCTTCCCCTTTTTCAATTGCCTCTTTCTCTATAGTTTTGTATATATCATCTATATTAACTTCAACTTTTTGTGTTAAGTTTTCAACTTCATCAATTTCTTTTTTATATATTTTTTCTATGATAGGAGGTGAGATTAGCTTTTTTTCACTAACCTCTTTCCCTCTTATGATATTGCTATACAATGATGGCATCTTCTCCACCTCTTGAAAGTACTATTTCGCCTGTATCATCTAATCTTCTTACAATAGATACAATAGATTGCTGTGCCTTTTCTACATCCACTAGCCTTACAGGACCAAGGAATTCTATGTCTTCCTTTAGAGTCTGAGCAGCTCTTTTAGACATATTTTTATATATTATATTTGCCACGTCCTCAGAGGAACCTTTTAATGCAAGTGCAAGCTCCCTTACGTCAACTTCTCTTAATATTCTTTGAATTGACGTATTACCAAGAGTAATAATATCTTCAAACACAAACATTGATTCTCTAATCTTTTCTGCAAGTTCTGGTTCATCACGATCAAGCTCTTCAATAATAGATTTTTCCGTTCCTCTATCAACTCCGTTAAGAATATCAACAAGTGACTGGATTCCACCGATAACAGTTGCTTCTGATCTGATAACACCAGATAGTTTCTTTTCAAGTACTCTTTCTACTTCTTCAATAACTATTGGTGATGTATTACTCATAGTTGCAACTCTTTTTGCAACCTCTGATTGAAGTTCATCGGATAACCCTGACAAGATCTGTGCTGATTTTTCAGCTTGAAGATGACATAGTATTAAAGCAATTGTTTGTGGGTGCTCACTTTGAATTACATTTAAAAGTTGAGCTGCATCTGCTTTCCTAGCAATAGCAAAAGGTCTGTACTGCTGAGTTACCTCAGAAACCTTTTCTATAATCTCGCTTGCCCTTTGTGAACCTAAAGCCTTACTTAATAGATTCTTAGCATACTCAAACCCGCCTTCAATTATAAAGTCCTTTGCCTTATTTAAATCTACAAATTCCTTTAGAACTTCTTGTCTAAGTTCCCTTTTTATTTTCGGCATATTTGCAATTTCAAAAGTTATCTTTTGAATTTCAGGTTCTGGTAGGTTTTTAATTATTGGTGCAGATGCATCTGGTCCTAATGTTACAAACAGTATGGCTGCTTTTTGAACCCCAGTTAACTTAGTATTAGCCAATTTTTATCACCTCTCATCCTCAGATAACCATGTTTTAATAATTTCAACAACTTGTTCAGGTTTTTTAGATGCATAACTTCTAATTTCACTTTCAAGATTCATTCCATAATCTTCCTCATTTTCATCAAGAAGAGGAGAATATTCTGAAGGACCCATAGGTGATGTAGAATCTGCAATGTTAAGATTCGTTCCAGTTCCCTCCATTGCTTCTTGAATAAGTTCCTCTTCTTCCCTCTTTCTCTTTCTCCATATAAGAAGTGCTACTATGCTTCCAACTAAAAGTACTACTCCAACAGCTATCAGCACTATTGTCTTAACTAAAGCCTGCTGTGCCTCTTGCTTAGCTATTTTTTCAGCTTCAAGTTTTTCTGCCTTTTTAGAAGCTTCATCAAATATCATTGAATCTACATTAATAACATCTCGTCTATTAACAGAATCAAATCCTATTGCTGCTGCTACCATATTTCTTACAGAGGCTTTTTCAGCCTCGGTTAAGTTTCCATCAATCATAACTGAAGAAGTCAATCTTCTAACTTCACCAGGCGCTGAAATAAGTTTTTCCTCAGTTTGTCCAATTTCATTGTTAGTTGTCACATCGGACTTTTCAGAATTTGATTCACCTTGTGTAGAATTTCCCTGTGGATAATTAACTCCTGCATTTGTATCCACTCCTGGTGTTCCTACAGTATTTCCTGATGAGTCCGTTGTACTTTCCTTTACATCCTTTACACTTCTTGGAATTACATCATCCTTATCATATACAATAGTTGTTCTTTGTTTTGAATCAAAATCAAGATCTGCATTAACGTTAACTCTAACCTTGTTTTTACCAAACATAGCTTCCAAACTTCTTGTAACTTCACTTTGAAGCTTTTTTTCAAAACTTATCTCAGCATCATGTTGCTTTAACGAAGAAACTGTTCCCTCAGTACCACTATCATATAGATTTTCAGTTAAAAGGTTCATCTTACTATCCATTACTTCGACATTTTCCTTTGGAACATTCTTAACACTACCTGTTATTAAAGCAACTATAGCTTTAACCTTTTCAGGCTGAAGTGTATCTACTCCTTTTAAAGCTAAAGTAACAGAAGCTCTTCCTTTTTCTGTTTCCTTAGAAAAAACCGTTTCCTCCGGTAGTACTAAAAGAACTCTTGCCTTTTCAACTTCTTCAAATCCACTTATTGTTTTTTCAAGCTCTCCCTGCAGGGCTCTTTGGTACTTTACCGTTGCTTCTTTATCCGTCATACCAAAAGCAGTTTGATCAAAAAGTTCAAATCCTTTCCCTGATGAAACAGTTCCATCTGATAAAGTTGACATTCTAAGTTCATCTACATTTTCCTTTGGAACTAATATAGAATTACCCTCTATTTTATAAGGTATTTTGTCAGCTTTTAACTTTTCTACCACTTTATTCGAATCAGCTAACTCTAAGTTAGAAAAAAGTGTCGCATACTCTGTTTTCGCTCCATAAACAATTCCAATTACTATAGTTGATATTAGCAAAGCTACTAGTGAAATTGAAATTATTTTCTTTATTTTAGACCATGCTTTCCACTTCTCAAACTTATCTTTAAAAAATTCGAGAAATTTACTCATATTTTGCACTCCTTTAGCTGCTTATAATTATTTACAACTGCATTCTATTTATTTCTTGATACGCTTCAACAATTTTATTTCTTACTTGAACCGTTAATTCCAGTGAAAGCTTTGCTTCCTCTGCAGCAACTAATACATCATGTACATTGCTAACTTCTCCAATTATAGCCTTTTGAGTTATTTCGTTAGAATTTATTTGTTTATCATTTACCTTATCTAATGATTCCTTAAGAAAATCTCCAAAACTTTTTGTTTCGCTACTTCTCTTTGTCTTATCTATTATCGAATTATCTAAACCTAAAGTATTTAAAGTGCTTATAGCATCTATTTTCATTAATCTTTACCTACCTTCCTATTTCTAGTGCCTTCATAAACATTTGCTTACTTGTATTTAATGCTGTAACATTAGCTTCATATCCTCTTGAAGCTGTAATAAGATCAACCATCTCATTTAATGGATTAACATTTGGCATTAGTACATACCCTTCTCCATCAGCATCAGGGTGATTAGGATTGTATATTTTCTTAATTGGTGTTGAATTATCATCTTGAATACTAGATACTTTAACTCCCCCAAATCTCTTTTCCTTTGATGAATCAAATTCATTTAGTGTTTTATTCAAATTTTCCTCGAATGTTACAACCTTTCTAACATATGGTCCTCCATTTTTTGTTCTAGTTGTTTCCATATTAGCTATATTATTAGATATCGTATCCATCCTCATTCTCTCAGCAGTAAGTCCTGTAGAACTTATTGTAAGTGCACTAAACAAACTCATATACTATTTTCTCCCCTCGCTAATTATGTATCTTTTAGTTGAAATATTTCCATTTATTCTAGATATCAGAAAGTTATAATACATATTATTTGATGATAGCTCAACCATTTCTTTCTCAATATCTACATTATTTCCATCTGGCCTCATGCTTGTAGATTTATCTGTTTCGACAGTATATCCACTATTAAAATCTTTTCTATCACTTATATGTCTTTTATTTGTAGTTTTTAAAGAAATTGAATTATTTTTTACAGCTTGCTGTAGATTTTCCTCAAATTTCACAGTCGATTCTTTAAAACCAGGGGTGTTAACATTTGCAATATTATTAGATATTACCTTACCTCTTGCCGCACTTGCATCAATAGCCCCCTTTAATAAGTTATACGTTATAGAATCTACACTTTGAACCATAACCTCTCCTCTTTCATCTTATATATATAATATTTAATTTACCCTCCAATGTTAATAATTAGAAATTATTGGTTATTATTCCTTCTTTTTAATAAAATTACTTTTTTAATTTTTTTTAAAATTAAATTAATTTTCTCATTAAAGTAATTTTATACTATTTAAATGGAAAAATAAACCCCATTTTTACTTTTTATAGATTATTTTTGCTATATATAACTATTCTCCTACTTTTTTAATAATATCATATTAATTACCTATGGTACTATTATTTAAATATTATATATTAATTTTACTTATATTACTTTTAGTTTTTTAAAATGCATATTATTCAAAAAGTGAAAAAAACCTTCATATTTTCATAAAAATAAACCCCTTATGAAAATCTGAAGGTTGAAACTTTATATTATTTAATTATTTTTTCATTTTCTTATACGCTTCACTAAAGGTATCTCTAATCTCTATACAAAACCCTAATACTTCATTAGCAACTTCTTTATCTTTTTTAATATTTGCGTCAATTAATCTTCTATATAAATAATCATATAAAAGATTCAAAGAAGATGCTATTTCTCCCCCTCTAGCTAAGTCTAGAGTAGATTGAAGTTCTAGTATTATACTTTGAGCTTTTTGAAAATTGGAATTTGATACTTTTATACTTTTTTCTTCTAAACCTACTATACCTTGTCTCATGAACTTTACAAGCCCATCAAGTAGCATAATAAGAAGCTTTTCTCTAGAAGCAGTGTTTACACTATTACTTTGATATGCATTTAAAGCATTAGAATTAATCATTTACTTCACCTCTAAACTTTTAAGTCAATAATTTTTCCTTTTTCATTTTTAATAGATATTAAAAGATCTTCGAGATCTTCTAAACTATCCTCTAAAATGAGTTCTTTATATTTATCGTATACCTTTATGTTAATTTTATGGTTTCCTATAATATATTCGAAAACTAAATCCATCTTATCAAATACTAGAGTTAATTCCTTAGCAAATTCATCTTGTTTTTCGCTATGAAAACTTCTTTTTTTAGGATTTTTCTTATTATTTGTTTCTTTAGTCATTGTACTCTTTTTAACAGTTTGTATAGTTTCAACCTGAAGGTTTTTTATGACATTAGCATCTGAATAATCAAGTGTAAAAGGATGAATAGCCAAGACTTCTCCCTCCTAAATCTTTTTATCTATAAAAAGCCCTGCCATTTCACATATTTCAGCAATCATGTCTACAAGCTTTTCTGGCGGAAGTTCCTTTATAACTTCTCCTGTTTCAGATTGAATTATCTTTATCATAATTTCATTGGTCTTTCCATGTATCTCAAATTTTAAATAAGTTGATTCCTGTGACAATATTTTATTAGCTTTACTGACTTTTTCCTCGATATTCTTTCTATCATTAGTATCAACTTCTCCGATTTCTTCTTTTATTTTGATTAGTCTTTGATCAAAAGAAGAGCTTTTTGATACTTGACCTAGTTCCACTTTATTCACCTCCAAATGTTTTAAATTAAATGCTTGCTTTATATTTTATTAAATAGAGCAAGGAGAAGTCCTTGCTCTATTCATTAAAACTTTTTACTTAAAAATACTGGATCAATTGGATTCATGTTTACATACTTCTTATTTAATAGTCTTTGATTTTTCATTTTAGTAATATCTTTTTTCACTTGAAGAACTTCATCCTTTAGTGTCTTTCTTTTCTCTTCAAGAATGGAATTTAACCTTTCCTCTTGAAAGCTTAAATTTAATTCAGAAGCAATTAATTTAAATTCATCCTGTACGGTCTCTAAAGTGTCTATTTTGTCTATAATACTTTGCCTTTCCCTAAAAAGAGAATCCAAATTATCTAATATATATTCATCATCTTTTTCAAGAACACTGATTATTTCTAGTGTTTTATCTTTAAATTTATTTAGATGATTTATTAATTCTAAGTTATTCACCTTTTACATTCCACCTAATTGTTGTGTTAACCAGCTACTTTGTGAATTATATTTGTTCATTACACTTTCAAGGGTAGCAAATTTATTATATAGCATCGCTTCTTTATCTGACATCTTTCTAATAAGATCCGATAAAAGTGTGTCCTTTTCTTTTATAGTGTCACTAATAGTATTTTGTGTTACTGTAATATCTCCTGTTATACCAGCTTTCTTAAGAAGGAATCCCTTACCTCCAATTGTTCCAATATTATCCTCAACAATATCACTTAGTCTTACAAATATACCTACATTATCCCTTCTATTAGGATTTCCGCCATACCCTGTTTTCTTATCATATGGATAATCTGAACTTTCTTGAGTAAATAATTTTGCAACATCATCAGGTCTTTCTTTTAAAGCTGTTCTAAGTTTTTCTTCATCTATTTCTAATTTACCTCTTTGAGTAAAATCTGCTGAAGTACCTATTCCTATATCTTTTAAATTAATACTAACTCCCTTTACAGTTTTTCCATCAATAGAAGTAGAGAAAGCTTGTCTCATATCTAATAGCATTTTTTCAAGTGTAGAATCTCCCTTAATAATACCTTCTTTACACTTGCTTTCCCAACTTTTAATTTCGTCTTCTTTCATTTCTTTTTTCTGTTCATCTGTTAAAGGAGAATATTTATATTGCTTTCTTTCATATATCTTAGAAGCTATTCCATCTATCATTTCATTATAAGTTTTAACAAATTCTTTAATGTTATCTACTGCCTTATCAACATTAGGGCTGACTTCAAAGGTAGTAGAAGTAGGAGTAGTTCCAATATCTTTAATATTAAATGCAATACCATCAACAGTAAATTTATTTGTAGTATAGGTACTTGCCCCTCCATTAACTGTAACTTTAATATTACCATTTACGCCTAGAGCCTTTTGACCTTCTATAGGATTTTGAACATTACTATCGAGGAACTTAATGTTATTATTAGAAAAAGAATCTGTAACAGTAAGCTCCTGAGCATTACCTGTATTTACGGTTTCAATACTTAATTTTCCTGTTATTTCACTATATGAAGCATTTATATTCCCTTTTAAATTAGTATCATTGTTAATAAGGCTTACTAAATCACTAATGGTTTTAGTAGAGTCCTTAACTTCAATTACTGTATCACTTATTCCTGTTCCCTTTATAGTAATTTTTTCACCTGTGTTAATACCTACACCCGATAATGAATCAGTCAATTTGGCATTAAGTGTTGCTTCTACCTTTGCACCTTTTGCTACAGTAGTTACATCAACTTTATATGTTCCAGAGTTCGCAGTGTTTGATGGTGTAATGCTTACAGCTCCACTATCTGATCCCACAACAGTTGACGTTTTACTGGAGAAAAAGCTATTACTCAAGGCATAAGTAGCTTTGTTTAACTGATCAAAATATTTATTTTTAAATTTTTGAATTTGACCTATAAAATCTCTATATGTCTCTTGTTGCCACTGAAGGATTTGCTTTTGTCCCTTAACCTTGTCAACTCTAGCCTGTTCCCTTGAAAGCATTTGCTTTACAACAGTATCTGTATCCATACCAGAGGCCAGTCCTCCAATTCTCATTACCATAATTATCACTCCTTCGATTTAATGATAAAATCTAGATTTTTTATGGATTCTAAGTTTTCCTCTTCTATTTCTATTAATAACTCTTTCCTAACTATTTTCATACTTCTTGGAGCATTAATAGATAGTTTTACATAACTACTTGAAATTTCATTGATAGTAAGTTCTATATCATCACCTATAACTATAGATTCCCCTTCTTTTCTCTTTAAAACAAGCATTCTATACCCTCTCTAACACTATAATTACTATTACATAAAACTATCTGCCTAGCCTTATTGTTAAGTATATTTATAACTATAGGTGCTATTAGATTAGCCGTAACATTATTTTCTCTAACTGTTACTATATTAAATACCAAAGCTTGGTTACTTTCTATAATTCCAAGTTCATTTACCTCACTATCAGATATATTGAATTCATAACTTTCAAAGTAGTCCCATGGTGATATGATAATAAGGCATACATCCTTTTCATCAATACTTTGAAGACACTTAAATTTTCTGTCCTCTACATCTATAATTGCATATTGCTTGTATTCTTCAAATCCTGGAATACCACTTTCAAAACTTAAAATCGAGTTTTTGTCTATCTCTATTTCTCCGAAAAACTTAGTGCTTATATTCATTCTTATCATCCTATCTTAAAAAATCTAATATACTAGGTTGAAGCACTCTTGCCCCAACATTTAACGATGCTTGATATACTGACTCAAGAACTTTAGCCTCCGTATAAGTCTCAGCAAGGTCTATATCATATGTCTTAGCTAATAAAGTTGTCATATTATATGTTTCTGAATCATTTTTATTATTCATATCCTCTAGTCTATTTTGTCTTGCCCCACACTCACTACGTATAGTTGATATATTTTCCATATTTTTATCCAGTGCACCAAGTAATGATGTTGTTGTTTGTGTTGGGGCAGAACCTAACGAGTCTATTATATTATCAATAGTTGCAAATATCCCCTTATTGTCTGTAGAAGTAGTAGTACTAGAATTGGACGTATATTCTTCCTTAAAAAAATCTTGTCCATTTACTCCTATATCAAGACTTACCCCAGGTGAAAGTTCTTTAACTAAACCCTCATTTGATCCCATATATAATACACCGCCCTTAGGAACTGCATTACCTTTTTCATCTTTTAAATTTCCATCAGATATTATGAATGGCTTTTCTGTTGTTCTTTGCCCCGAAAATATATATCTACCATCATATGATGTATTAGCTATTTCTACTAACTGCTCCTTTAGCTGCTTTAGTTGAGAAGATATAGCCTGCTTGTCTGACTCAGCATTTGTACCTGTAGCCCCTTGAACTGTTAGTTCTCTAACCTTTTGGAGAACGTCGTTTATCTGACCTAGTGCCATTTCCTGAGTATCAGTCCACCCAATACCTTCTTCGATATTTTGCTTATATCTTTCATTAGCTGCAATTGAGGCCTTAAGCTCCATTGTTCTTGTTACTATAAATGGGTTATCCGATGGTTTTGAAACCTTATGACCTGTTGCAAGTTGTTGCTGTATACTACCCATTGCCTTGTAATTTTTATTTAAATTATGAAGATAATTACTAACCATCGCTCTTTGAGTTACTCTCATTTAATCACCTACCTACCTCTTTAATCCATTAACCACAACATCTAATAGCTCATCTACAACATTTATCATTTTTGCATTTGCTTGATAAGCTCTTTGAAACTGAAGCATATCTATCATTTCCTCATCTACTGAAACTCCAGATACAGCTTGTCTTTGTATGTCTAGCTGTTGTATAAGATTTTCTTGATTTTCAACTACTCTTTTAGCTTCCTGGGCTGAAACCCCAAGTTCTGCTACCATACCTTTATAGTAAGTATCTACTGTATCACCAGAACTACTTTGTATGATTGGATCTTTTGCTAAATTTCCAGTAAAAGTAGGGCTACTTACATCGTATGCCTGTTTTATAAAGTCATTTGAATTTTTAATATTAGCAACATCAAGTCTTATATTTCTAAGTTCAGCTATTCGCTTAGCTCTATAGTTATCACCAGAATCAGGTTTTTGAGTTTCTCCTGTCACAGTATTAATAATAATATCCTTATCCTGTATTACTGAACCTGCATTGATTTTACTTACATCCTTTACTATAACTTCATTTACCTTTAAAGACGCTGCTGGATGATTACTTCCTACAATATCCTCAAAGAAATTGATGTAATTATTTTTATCCTTATCATAATTTTTTGTATTATCATTTGAATGAATTGTATTTACCGCTATAACTATTGTTCTTGCCATGTCATTTATTTGATTTTTATAGTCTGAAATTTCCACTTTTTGCTTTTCTAGTCCCTTTATAGCACCATTTGCAAAATCAAAGGATTCAGCATTTTGTATAGCTTGGCTAATATCCTTTGTTCCTTTATTATAAAGAAGATTTGCATCTTTTATAGAATCTATACGAATGTTATCACTATCAATATATTCTACATTAAAATACTTTTTAATATTATCTTCAGTTAAATCTACCGTTTTTATTGACGGTTTGTTTATATCTCCGTCAATATACACTTTAAATGTTATCTTTGGTGAAGAAATTGGAATATCTGTAGTTTTGTTAATATTTAAAGGAAAACTTGACTTATCAATATCCTTAGCACCTATTTTAAAACTTACGTCATCAATAGCTGCAACTCCATTAATAACCTTTGAGTCTGCTACTAAGTATCTTTCATTACCATTTGGGTCTTTAGTTACAACTCGTATGCTATTAAAGTCACCTTTTTCTACCTTAAAGTTAATATGTTCCGATAGATTATCAAGAAGAGCATCTCTTCTATCCATTAGGTCGTTTGGCATTTGACCATTTATTGTTATTTGCTTTATTTGTTCGTTTAACTCTGATACCTGATTCAATATTGAGTTAACACTAAATATATGATCTCTTTGAAGCTGAGAAAGATCCTTTTCAAGCTCCTCAAGCTGTGTGTATGTTTGTCTAAAGCTATCACCTAGTGCAGTTGCATTACTAACAACCAACTTTCTTGATGTAGCATTTTCAGGATTCGTTGAAAGACCTTGCCACGCATCCCAAAACTTAGTTAATGAGTTTGAAAGGCCTGTATCTCCTGGTTCATTAATTATTGATTCTATTGAATTAAGAAACTGATCTCTAGATGAATAAGTTAGAAGATTAGAAGTTTCTCGTCTTATAGAGTTATCTATAAACTCATCCCTAGCTCTTGTGATTTCTGAAACCTCAACCCCAGTTCCAAGTTGCCCAGGTCCTACTGGGTTATTTAAAGCTGGCATAGGAAAAGGATCTGTAGTTTTATGGGTTGCCCTTTGCTTTGAATATCCTATAGTATTAGAATTAGAAACATTATGTGATGTAACATGTAGTGATGTTTGTTGTGCTGCCATTCCTCTTTTGGCTATACTAAATGTATAAAATAATCCACTCATTTAAATTGTCACCGCCTATAATTTTGTAGAAAAAATAGAATCAGCTGCTTTTTCTCCAATAATTCCCTGATTCCCATAAGTCGTTACTCTATTTTGATTTGGTGTTAAAGCAAACTTAATTGCCTTTATAAAATGAAGCGATTGATTTGTAAGCATTTTATTTGTCTCATTTTTATATTCTATGCTTTTAGCTAGATTCTTCAAACTATTAATATCTTCCTCAGTAACAAATCCAGCTAATACTAAATCACTTATAGTCATTTCCTTTGTAAGTGAGATTCTTTTTTCTTCTAGTAAAGATATCTTCCTAACTAGTACCTTCTTTTCCTCTACTACTTTTAAAAGCTCTCCACCTTTATTTTCCATTAAAACTTCCTTTTCTTTATCTAATAAAGAATCAAGCTCTCTAAAAGTTTCAAGAAGGTAATTATATATTTCATTAAGTGTTATATTCATCTATACACCTCTTTTAATTTCATCAAGCATAGATTTAGCTAAATCCTCAGCATTTACTTTATATTTACCTTCATTAATCTTTGCCCTAATTTGTTCTACTTTATCACTGGTTAGTTCTGTGTTTCTATATTCTTCTATAAATTTTGAAATTTCTTTTCCTGTATTTGATAATTCAATCCTATCTGAAGTTTTTGTTTTGCCCTTAATGTTATTTAATGTATTTATATTTTGCTTATAGAGGTTAACTACTACATTGCTATTCCCCTGTATTTTCATTTTAAGCACTCCTTTTATTAAACCTTTTAACCTAATACTTATATCGATTAATTATTGTATAAATTAACCCTTATTAATATTAATTATTAAATATTACCATTTCAATTTTAAAAAGTCTACAGGATTAACCCTGTAGACTTTTCACTCTATCTATACTATTTATTATACTTGTTATTCTAACGCCAAAGTTCTCGTCTATTACTACAACTTCACCTAAAGCTACTTTTTTACCATTTACTAATATTTCAACTGGTTCTTCAGTAAGTTTATCTAGCTCAATTAAAGAGCCCGTCCCAAGATCTAGTATATCTTGAATCGTCTTTTTAGTTCTTCCAAGAACTACAGATATTTCTAAAGGAACATCTAATATAAGATCAATATTTTTTGTTTCATGAGTTTCAACAGCACTTAATGGTGCAAACTCTGCCCTTTGAACGTTTTGATCTCTATTAATTGATGGTGATAATTTTGCTTCTTCGCTTACTTGATATGTAACATTATTAGTAGCTACAGCAGCCTCTTGCTTTAATTCCTGCTGAGGAACTTTTTCTACTGCATCAGGTGTAGCGGCTTCATCGCCTCCACCTATCATTTTATTGATGATTGCTCTAGCTGTATCATGTCTCAGTATAAGCATTATCTCACTGTCAACATGTTCTTCAATTGTTAGACTAAATGCTATTTTTACTATTTCTTCATTTTCATCAACATGATCTGCTAACTTATCAGTTTTATCTCTCCAAACCCTAGAATTTGGGGGTGATATATTTACTGGAAAACCTAACATTGTTGATAGAGATGTTGCAGATGATCCTACCATTTGGTTCATAGCCTCTGAAACTGCACTTAGTTCAAGTTCACCAAGTTCACTTATTTCAGGGTCTATGCTTCCATCTCCACCCATCATTAAGCTAGAGATAACTGCTGCATCAGCTATCTTCATAACAAGTAAATTAGCTCCGGTTAACCCTTCTGTATATAAAACTTCCAGCGCAACCATCGGAACAATCATATTTCCTTTTATATCTTTTATTGATGTTAGTGATACTTTTGGAGTTGTTATGTTAACCTTCTTATTTAATATAGTCGATAGGGCTGTGGACGCTGACCCCATAGATATATTTCCTATTTCTCCAAGTAAGTCTTTATCACTTTCTGTTATAATCTCACCTAAAGTTTTCTCTTCTACATCTGTACTTGGTACATCTGCTTTAGAATCTCCTCCTAATAGAGCATCAATCTCTTCTTGTGAAAGTAGTCCATCATTCATTGTCTTCCACATCCTTATCTAAAATTTCTACTATTTGTACACCTGTTTTCCTACCTATATTTCCAGGGTATACTTTAAAGTGCTTTCTTTTTTCTACATACATATCTAATGGCTCACTAGTTTTTCTATTTAAAGTAATACAATCACCAATTCTCAGATGCAGAAAATCATTTACGCTTACGATGCTTTTACCAAGTTCTACGTGAGAATCTAGTATAACACCTTGTATTTTTCTTTCCATCTGCTTTTTATGTTCATCATCACGACTAGCTGATGTTGCCGCTTTATATTGGAATACTAGTTTTTCTATAAACTTTTCTATAGAAATATAAGGAATACACATGTTTATAAAACTTTTATTATTAGATAACTCTACTGACATAGTAATAATACTAACTGGTTCATTAGGAGCCATTGATTGATTAAGCACTGGGTTCGTTTCAAGTCCATCTATCCTTACGTCAATATCCATAATGTCTTCCCAAGCTAGTTTTAAATTTTCTAAGAGTTTTTCATTTATTCTCTTAATTACATTTTTTTCTATATCAGTAAACTCTCTTGTCTTTAAAACACTTTTCCCCTGCCCACCAAATAATATATCTATAACCTGAAATACAAACTGTGGACCTGTTTCAAATAAAAATGGTCCAGAGAATGGATCCAGGTAATATGTCATTAGTATAGTAGGATTAGGTATAGAATGAATAAACTCTTCAAAAGTTATTTGTTCTGAACTTATAACATGTATTTGAACAGAGGTTCTTAAATGAGCTGCTAAATAATTAGATGCTATTCTAGCAAAATTATCATGTACTCTTTCAAGAGTTTTTGTATGATCCTTTGAAAACTTGTTAGGTCTTTTAAAGTCATATTTTTTAACTCTTTGTTTCTCTTCTTGAGTATCCTCTTCTATCCCAATTTCTCCTGTGGATAAAGCTGCCAGGAGGGCATCTATTTCACTTTGTGACAGTACTTCGCTCACTTTTTTCCCTCCTTATCCTATTGCTCTAGAAGCATTTCCCCCTCTAAAAGTGTTACTACGCTATCTTGAAAGTTAATTACACCCTTTATATAAGATGAAGCGTCATTTACCCTTTCTATCATGTCATGGGAAATATCTACAACCTCGTGTACATTATCTACCATAATACCAACTTTCTCTTCTCCAAGTTCAATTATGATAATATTATCTTCTTCATTAATGTTATCCATATTTAAATATGACTTAAGATTTATTACTGATATTATACTACCTCTAAGATTTGCAAGTCCCTTAATATAATAAGGAGCCGTTGGAACCCTAGTTATTGTCATCATTTTTTCTATTCCGTGTACTATTCTCGTTTCTAGTGCAAATTTTTCACTTCCTAAAGTAAATACAACTACTTGCACAATCCTCACTCCTATCCAAGAACTTTTTTGAAGGATTCCATTACTCTTTCTGGTTGGAATGGTTTTACTATAAAGTCCTTTGCTCCTGATTTTATAGCTTCCATAACCATTGCTTGTTGTCCCATTGCTGAACACATAATTACAGTAGCTCCTGGATCTATTGCCTTTATTTCCTTTAAAGCTTGAATCCCATCCATCTCAGGCATTGTAATATCCATTGTAACAACATCTGGTCTTTCTGCTTTATATAATTCAACACCCTTTGCTCCATTAGGTGCTTCTCCAATTACTTCATACCCATTCTTTGTTAAAATATCCTTTAACATCATTCTCATAAATGCTGCATCATCAACAATTAATACCTTTGGCATTTTATACCCTCCTTAAATCTACACTCGTCTAGTCTTTTTCGAACTCTAATTTAGTCCAAGTTTTGTAAGAATTTTATCTAAAGATCCTGGCTTTGGTACATAAAATATACTGCCACCCGATTCTTTATTATACTCATCAATAAAATTTGTGTCTATAGATAATACGTAATCACTATATTGTTCTGCATCTAAAAATGTTGTTGTAAGAACTGCTATAACCATATCTGTTGCTACTGCTGGTACTGATGATATAAGATTTAGACCAGTTATTTGAGAGATGGCGCCTATATATGAATTTCCAAGTATATTTCCTATTTCTTGAAATACTGATATATGCATTTCCTCTGGTACATCTTCAAATCCCGCTAGCATTACAGATGAAAATTCTTGTGACTTCTTTTCATCCATTACAAATAAAATGTTTCCAGGAGCATCTCCAAAAACCTTTAGTAATACCGCCACAACTACTTTTTCTTCATTACCTAGTTTTTCGACGATATTATCAAATGGTACAACGTCAACCTTTGGAACCATCATATCTATTTTTTTATTTAATATTTGTGATAGAGCAGTGGCTGCATTACCTGCGCCTATATTCCCAACTTCTCTTAGAGCATCAAGTTGAAGCTCGTTTAAAGCTTTATCCATTTAAATCACCTTCTTTACACAAGAGCCGCAACATCTAATATTAAAGTAACAAGCCCATCTCCAAGAACAGTAGCACCAACATATTCTTTAAGATTTTGAAGTGTTCCTCCCATAGACTTTATTACTATTTCTTGTTGACCAAATAAATCATCAACTAAAAGTCCAACTGTTTTTTCTCCTACATTTACCATTACAAGGAACTTCTCTTCATTCTCAGACTCATCTAAATTTAATCTTTCTGCTACTCTTATAATAGGAATAACATTTTCTCTATAAACAATAATTTCCTTATTATTTGTTTTCTTAATTTCATTAACATTTATGTTTATAACTCTATCAATAAATCCTAGTGATATAGCGAAGGTCTCTTCATGAACCTTTACTAACAGTGCTTGTATTATGGATAAAGTTAGTGGAAGTCTAATAATTATTGAAGAACCTACTCCTTCTTCACTTACAACTTCTATACTTCCTCCTATGGCTGAAATCTTCGTTCTAACAACGTCCATTCCAACTCCTCGTCCTGATACATCTGTAACCTTTTCACTTGTGCTAAAGCCTTGCATAAATATTAGTGCTCTAATATCGTTGTCGGACATTCCCTCTGTATCTATAGACAATGATTCAGCTTTTCTCTTTACTTTTTCTACGTCAATTCCTTTACCATCATCTTCAACTCTAATAATAGCCTTATTTCCTTCTTGGTAGGCAATCAGCTTAATAGTACCTTCTTCACTTTTACCTGCTTTTTTTCTTTCTTCTATAGATTCAATTCCATGATCTGCTGAATTTCTAATTAGATGCACTAGAGGCTCTCCAATTTCATCTATTACTGTTCTATCAAGCTCAGTCCCTTCACCTTCTACTATCAAATGAATGTTTTTTCCAAGTTCATTTGCAAGATCTCGAACAAGTCTTGGGAATCTATTAAATACTCTTTCAACTGGTACCATTCTAACCTTCATAACTAAATCCTGAAGATCTGAACTAATTCTACCAACCTGCTCTAGTGTTTCATGTAGGTCTGTTAACTTATGATTTGCACTTATTTGCTCAAGTCTTGTTCTATGCATAACAAGTTCCCCAACAAGATTCATTAGCTTGTCTAACCTTTCAAGATCTACCCTAACAGATTGATTTACCTTTTTAGAAGATTTCTCTTCTTCCTTTACAGCTTTCTCGCTATTTTTCTTAACATCAGCTACAATGTTGTTTTCTTTTACCTCTTCAATCTCGTTAACTGCCTCTTCATCTTCTTCTAAAGATTCCATAACAATACTTTCAAGCTCAGAAACACTTTTCATTGCCTCTCTTATAACATCTTCTTCCTTTTCAGTAACTAGTACTACTCCAAATGTTCTATCAAAGTTTTCTTGTTCAAGATCCTCAACAGAGGGAGTGCACTTTACAATATCCCCCATATCCTCTAGGGTCTTATATGCTAAAAATGCTCTAGCTGCTTTTAAAATACAATCTGGGTAGATATTAATAGTTATCTTATATACACTATAGCCTTTTTCTTTAGCTTCTTTTATTATATTTTTATCATATTCATTTAGTGAAAAATCATATTCACTACCTAACGCATCAACTTCAGGTGTAATCTCCTGAGCTCCTGGTATTCCTTCTCCTTTTTCAATAGAAATAAGAGTATTTATTATTTCATCTATTTCTATTTTGTCATCAATACCTTCTTGTACATTATGAATCATTTGTTCTAAGGTATCTAAGCATTTAAAAAGAACTGTAACGACATCAGATGTAACCTTTAATTCATCATGTCTAAATTTATCAAGTACATTTTCCATCTTGTGAGTTAAGTTCGCTATATCTGTAAAACCCATACTCCCTGCCATACCCTTCAGTGTATGAGCAACTCTAAATATAGAATTTATAGTATCTTTATCCTCTGGATTGTTTTCAAGTTCTAATATTCCTTGATTAAGATTTTCTAGATTTTCTAATGACTCTTCTAGGAAAATATCAAGGTACTGGGACATATCCATAATTACTTCCCCCCTGGCTTTTTATATATGAAAGTTGCAGCTTTTTCAAATCCAATTTCTCTATAATTGTATATGCTCTCTGTTGCACCTACAAATAAAAGACCCCCTGAATTTAAAGCTTCGTAGAATTTTTCATATATTTTTCTCTTAGCTTCTTGAGTAAAATATATGACAACGTTTCTGCATACTATTAGATCAAACCCTTTTTCATATCTGTCTAATATTAAGTCATGTTTTTTAAACGTTACTCTTCTTTTGATTTCTTCGCTTATGTAATAATTTTCGTCTCTTATTTCAAAATATTTATCCAAAAGATTGCCATCTACATTTTTTACATCACTTTTTAAGTATCTTCCTTCTTTAGCTCTTTGAAGTATAGTTAAATCTATATCAGTAGCTATTATATTATGCTTTTTACCCTTTGTTAGCCTGTCCATTATAATTGCAAGTGTATATGGCTCTGCTCCATATGAGCATGCTGCACTCCATATTTTTAGTACATTCTTCTCTGGAGACAATCTATCCTTTATTTCCTTTTCTAATTGTAAAAACATTTCTTTATTTCTAAAGAATTCTGAAACATTAATTGTTAAATGATCTTGAAACTTTTTTGAAATTTTTTCATCTTTTTTTAATATACTTATAAATTCAACTTCAGATTTTGCACCAACTCTTAACATAAAATTTTCTATTCTTCTAACTAGTTGCTTTGATTTGTATGATGCAAGATCTATACCATATGCTGCTTTAACATGTTCTTCTATTCTTTGAAATTCCACTTAATCACTTCCTTCTAACTAGCCTAATTAGTTCCTCTGAAATTTTCCCATATGGAAGCGTGCTATCTACACACCCAGTTTCATATGCTGCCTTTGGCATACCATATACAACAGAAGTTGCCTCATCTTGAGAAATAGTATATCCACCTAACAACTTAATACTTTTGATTCCTATTGCCCCATCTTTCCCCATACCTGTACAAATACATCCAACAAGAGTATCTTTATATACTTTTGCCGCAGATTCAAATAATTTATCAACAGCAGGTCTTACTCCATGAATTGGTGGGTCTAAATCTAGTGCTATTTGATCCTTTGACTTAATAGTCATATGATATCCTCCGGGAGCAATATAGATAGTATTCTTTTCAATTCTATCTCCATCCCTTGCCTCTACAACATTAAGTTCCGAGTTTTTGTTAATTCTATCAGCAAAGGCCTTTGTAAATCCCTTTGGCATATGCTGAACAACAAATATTGGAATGTTAATAGATTTCGGAATTGATGTTAAAATCTCGAATAAAACTTTAGGTCCACCTGTTGATGCGCCGATTACAATAGCTTTAACATCTCCATTAAACATTTTCCCTTTCTGTACACTTGCTCTAACTACATTATTTGTGTTTTGCACTTTAACATTCCCTCTAATAATAGTATTAGAGGCTCTTTTTATATTTCTATTAGCATATCTAATCTTTTCTGCTAGCTCATTAACTAAAATATCTATATCTAAAGAAATGGAACCTGATGGCTTTTGAATAAAATCAAAAGCCCCTTCCTTTAGACAATCCATTGTTGTTTCAGAACCCTCAGCTGTTAAACTACTAAGCATTATAACTTCACTTTTAGTTTTTCGTTTAATTTCTTTTAGTGCTTCAAGTCCATTAAGCTTTGGCATCTCAACATCCAAGGTAATTATATCTGGGGATAATCTTATTGCCTTTTCTATTGCATCAATACCATTTCTAGCCACTTCAATAACTTCCATATCTTTTTGAGAATTTATCATATCTGAAATTGCTTTTCTCATAAAAGCTGAATCGTCCACAACAATAACACTTATTTTTTTAAACATAACTTACAGCTCCTTCATCCCTTTACCAACTGTTCTAATAAAAACCTTTCCATCGGAAGCTTCTATTATCATTGTCCTACCTGAATTTCCCCCTAAATCTTCAGATAAAATAGGGATGCTCATTTGAGATAAAATTTCTTTTACAGATAATCCATTCCGATTTCCTATGTCTGCTATAGAACTTTTGTCTCCAAAGGAAAACATACTGGCCCCGCCGGCAATCTTTGCTTTTAAAAAATTTTTTTTAGCACCTTTTTTTATCATACTTTCTATTAGAGTAGGTATTGCCTTATCTGCAAATTTTAAGGGATTAGATTGATTAGTAAATCCTTTGCTATTTGGTAACATTATATGAGCAAGACCTGCTATTTTATTAATAGAATCGTATAAAGCTATACCTACACAGGATCCAAGACCTAGTGTTATTATTTTATCTGGCGGCAGTGCAACATTTAGATCTCCGATTCCTACTTTAATATCATTTTTTTCCATACTATCTTCTCCATTTTAAAATATATACTTTAAAACTATTGACTTAAAGACACTAATTCTTCACTTTGAACTATTGCATGAGTATCTAAGAATACTATTATACGATTATTTATATTAATAATAGACTTAATATATTTATTAGAATCTCTTTTAGCTATTTCAGGTGCAGATTCAATTTTATTTTCAAATATATCTATAACCTCTAAAACCGCATCTACGCTTAAACCTACACAGGTATTTCCACTTTTAACAACAATAATTTTACTTTCTTCATTATATCCTGTATTTTTTAAATTAAATCTTTCCTTTATATCTATTATCGGAAGTATTGTATCATGATAATCAATAATTCCCTTTATATAATCCGGAGAATCTGGTATCTTTGTAGGCTCACTATAACCTAAAATCCTTTCAACCTCCATAATATCAGCAGCATACTCTTCATTATTAATTTTAAATATAACTACTTTACAACTTTTCATATTATTCCCTCCATCTACAGCAAACTTAAACTTTAAATTTCTCTACAGCCAATTCTCCATTTTTAATATATACTTTTACTTTTCTAATAGGCTCATCTACATAATAGTTAAAATTACCAACTACTAACAAAGTATTATGATAAATAAGTTCAGCCTCTATTTCTCCATAAATTCCTGTTTTTATAATACTTTTTATTCCAGCACTACTTCCTACTTCTTTAATGCAAACCCCTTTTTTACCATATACAGCTCCTGACCTAAATGTTCCTGGATACCCTGAAATAACAATTTTACCCTCTGCTTCAATATCGGTACAATAACAACCTTTACCATTAATGTAGACATCTGCTGAAGAGTATATTTTAGAGTTTTGAGAATAACTTAGGTAAATGTTCCCGCTAGTAGTTGCAACGACATAATTATCTAGAAACTCTATAAGTTCTAAGTTAAAATCAGATATAGTTTTAATTTCTACATTTTTTTCATCCATAACTAGATCGTATATTCTAAAAAACTTATCAAATAAAATAGTAATTTCATTACTCATTTTCAATTTTACATATTCTTCTTTTAAGCTTTTAAAATATGCCTTCTTCGTAATATATTTAGAATCAATTATCTTTTTAAGAATTTGTGCTTGTGATAATACTTGATATTTCTTAGGCATTATCATTCTTATTTCTTCGACAACTTCCGCTATCTCTTTCAAGAAGTTCTTAATATTATTTAGATTTTCTACATACTTTTTCTCATTAAGTTCAACATTTCCCGCCTTAAGTTGTGATGCAATTAAGTTCTCCCTAATTTTAATATCTCCCTTTGAGTGAATACTTGCCTCTAAAACTGATCCACCTATTTGAATATTACCTCCGGAGCTAATTTTCATTCCTTCTTTTACGCTTCCAGAGATTACAATATCTCCAGCAAACTCTAAATTTCCAACTTTCAAATCCGCATCTCCGTCTATTTGAAAAATCGGAACAACACATACCTTTTCCCCATTTAAGCTTGGCTTACCACTTATTAGAGATAGTACTTTCTTCTTATCATCAGATAGAATAGCTCCAGGTCCTACCTTTAACGAAGCTGTCTTTTTTCTACTTACTTCAAGTATTTTACCAAATACATCAACTCCATTTTGACCCTCTATACCTTCTTCTATTTCTGCCAGAACATTCCCCTTTTCTACACACTCTATTTCTTCTATACTGTAATAATCGACTTTACCGTTAACTTCTATAGGACTTCTTTTTTCATAAGCTTGAAAAAAGTATATTATTTTATCATCTATAGACTTAACTGTTTCTTTTCCCTTAGCTATTACTCCAGATCCTGCTTCTATTGCTTTATCGATGGCTTTAAAATCAACACCATATTTTATCCCTTTATTTAGTAATTCCTTCTTTATCTCATCAAGAGATATTTTATCTAGCTCTCCAGTACTTATAACCTGTCCTCTTATAATAATTGTATTTGACATTTCATGCTCACTTACATCACATACAACTTCCGGTGTTGACGTAATTTTTAGGTTTGCTACTAACCCATTTTCGTCTATATCTATAACAAATCCCTTTTTAGATTCCTTTTTCTTTTCTTTAAACTCTACTTCATCATCTTCTCCTACATAGGTATTTTCATTAATTATTTGTCCATTTACAAAAACTGAAACTTCCTCAGTAGGAACCAAAAGTACCTTTCCTTCTCCTTTATAAAAAACAAACTTTTTATTTCTTATTTCTCCTTTAGAAAGTTCACATATACTTTCAACACTTATTTCTACTTCCTTTTTAAAAAGCCCTATTTTTTTTTCGGTAACACTAAAGGAAAATTTATCTCTAGATATTCCCAAGTTTTTTTCTGCTAACCCTATAGCCTCTTCAATGGTTTTACCTTTATAAATCATAAATATCCCCCCTATATATTTCAAAAGTTACCCCTAAATTAAATAAAGATAATAAAACTGCATTTATCCTAAGACCTTTTAAAAAATAATGATTTTTTCCAACAAGTAAATAAATTTATATACTTACCCTATTAAATAAATTATATCAAATTTTTCATATTATTGTAAAAACAAAATAAAATTTAATTTATTTAGATTTTTACATAAAAAAGAACTATTAAGGTATACCCTAATAGTTCTTTTAATATTTATATATTAATCTAACATAGATAATTTTTTATAATAAGAATACTTTTCTTCCATATCTTTTTCTGCCTTTTGGAAAAGAGTTTCTGCTAAATCAGGTTTAACCTTTATTAGTGAAGAGTATCTTACTTCTCCCATTAAAAAGTCTCGAAGATTAGCTGTTGGTTCCTTTGAATCTAATTGGAATGGATTTTTGCCATTTTCCTTTAGAATTGGATTATATCTATAAAGATGCCAATAACCTGATTCTACTGCTTTTTTAGACTCCTCAAGGGACTTTTCCATACCAGCCTTTATTCCTTGATTAATACACGGTGAGTAAGCAATAACAAGTGATGGTCCGTTATAGCTTTCAGCTTCAGTAATAGCTTTCATCAATTGATTCTTATCAGCGCCTAAAGCTACTTGAGCTACATAAACATAACCATATGACATAGCCATAAGACCTAAGTCTTTTTTCTTAGTCTTTTTACCTGATGCGGCAAATTGAGCAATTGCTGCAGTTGGTGTTGACTTTGAAGATTGTCCCCCAGTATTTGAATAAACTTCTGTATCAAGTACAAGAACATTTATATCATTTCCTGAAGCTAGAACATGATCAAGACCACCATAGCCTATATCATAAGCCCATCCATCTCCACCTATCATCCATTGAGATCTTTTAACTAGATACTTCTTAAATCTTAATATCTCTTCAGCTAATGTTTTTTCTGAAGAATCTTCCCTTTGAATATTTTGCAAAACATCTATAAGTCTATCTGATACTTCTCTAGTAACTTCTTTATTATCAAAATTATCAATATAATTTTTTATAATATCTTTATACTCATCAGAAGTAACCTTAGAGTAAAGTTCTTCTACACTATCTTTTACTCTATCTCTTATAGCTTCAGCTGCAACATGCATTCCAAGTCCATATTCTGCATTATCTTCAAATAATGAATTCGCCCATGCTGGTCCTTGTCCACAACTATTTGTTGTATATGGAGTCGATGGAGCACTAGCACCGTATATTGATGAACATCCAGTTGCATTTGCAATCATCATTCTATCTCCAAATAGCTGAGTTATAAGCTTAACATATGGTGTTTCACCACATCCTGCACAGGCACCTGAGAACTCAAATAAAGGTTTACTAAATTGACTACCCTTTACTGTTCCCTTTGACATAGGGTTCTTCTTATCAGAAAGACTTAATGCATACTCAAAGTTTTCCTGTTCTTGCATTTGAGAATCTATTGGCTTCATAACTAGTGCTTTTTCTTTAGCAGGACAAGCAACAACACAGTTTGTACATCCTGTACAGTCAGCAATACTAATATTAATACTGAAATCAAGTCCTTCTACATTCTTCCCACCCAGTGCCTTTCTATTCTTAAATCCTTCTGGGGAGTTATTAACCTCATTTTCATCAAGTAAAAATGGTCTAATAACAGCATGAGGACATACAAATGAACATTGATTACATTGAATACAGTTTTCTGGTACCCATTCAGGAACATATTTTGCAATATATCTTTTTTCATACGCAGAAGTACCATGTGGGAATGTCCCATCTTCTCTACCACTAAATGCACTAACTGAAAGGTTATCTCCCTTAAGTGCATTCATTGGTTCTAGTATATTTTTAATGAATTCTGGCTTATTTTCATTTACCTCTTCATCTTCAAGGCTTAACCAAGCTTCTTTAACTTCTACTTTATGTATAGAGTTAACACCCATATCTATTGCTTCGTGATTCATGTTAACTATCTTTTCTCCCTTAAGACCATAGTTTTTAACTACAGCTTCCTTAAGATACTTAACAGCATCCTCTATTGGAATTATATTAGCAAGATTAAAAAATGCAGCTTGCATTACCATGTTTATTCTTCTACCTAGTCCAACTTTTTCTGCAATATCCGCAGCATTGATAACGTAGAAGTTAACCTTCTTTCTTGCAAGTTCCCTTTTTATCTTATTATTAAGTTTTCTTTCAAGCTTGTCCAAACTCCAAGGACAGTTAAGAAGGAATGTTCCCCCTTCTTTTATACCTTCTAGTAAATCATACTTATAGATATATGAAGGTTGATGGCAAGCAATAAAGTCAGCATTAACAATTAGATATGGTGCTTTTATTTGTCTACTTCCAAATCTTAAATGTGAAACCGTTATACCACCTGATTTTTTAGAATCATATGAGAAATATCCTTGAGCATAAAGGTCTGTATTGTCACCAATTATCTTAATAGCACTTTTATTTGCACCAACTGTTCCGTCAGAACCAAGTCCAAAGAACTTACATGACTTTATGGAGTCTCCAATAACGTCAATCTCTTCTTCTACAGAAAGTGATGTATTAGTAACATCATCAACAATACCTATTGTAAAACCATTTTTAGGTTTTTCATTTTCTAAATTTTTAAATACTGAAATTATTTGTCCTGGTGTCGTTTCCTTAGAGCCAAGTCCATATCTTCCACCTACAATAATAGGTCTTGAGTCTAGGTCGTATAATGCACTTCTAATATCTTCAAACAATGGTTCTCCAAGTGACCCTGGCTCCTTTGTTCTATCAAGAACAGCTATTTTCTTAGCTGACGTTGGAATAACCTCTAAAAGATGCTTAACTGAAAAAGGTCTGAATAATCTAACTTTAACAAGTCCAACCTTTTCGCCTTTTGAAATTAGATGATCTATCGTTTCTTCTATGGTATCACATACCGATCCCATAGCTACAATTACTCTATCTGCATTTTCGTCACCATAATAGTCGAATAGCCCATACTTTCTACCTGTAACTTTATAAATCTTATCCATATAATCTTCAACAATTGAAGGGATATTATTATAAAATACATTAGAAGCTTCTCTTCCTTGGAAATATATATCCGGATTTTGGGCTGTTCCACGGGTTGCTGGGGAATCCGGAGAAAGTGCTCTATTCCTAAAGTTTTGTAGGGCATCCTTATCAAGTAGACTTTCTAAATCACTATAATCAATACAATTTATTTTTTGAATTTCATGTGATGTTCTAAAACCATCAAAAAAATGTATAAAAGGAAGACTTCCCTTTATTGCTGAAAGATGTGTTACCGCAGCAAGATCCATAGCTTCTTGTGGATTATTTGAACAAAGCATTGAAAATCCTGTTTGTCTAGCAGCCATAACATCTTGGTGATCACCAAAGATAGAAAGTGCATGTGCAGCAATTGCTCTAGCACTTACATGGAATACAGCAGGTAAAAGCTCTCCTGCCATTTTATACATATTAGGAATCATAAGTAAAAGACCCTGTGATGCTGTATATGTAGTAGTTAAGGCTCCACTTTGGAGTGATCCATGAACAGTTGCAGCAGCACCAGCTTCTGATTGCATTTCAACAACTTTTACTTCCTTACCAAATATATTTTTCTTGCCTCGAGAACTCCATTCATCAACATGCTCTGCCATTGTAGATGAAGGAGTTATAGGATATATGGCCGCAGCTTCAGTAAATGCGTATGAAACGTATGCAGCTGCCTCATTACCATCTATTGTTTTCATGATTTTACTCAATTTATTTACCTTCTTTCTTAATAAAAAATTAATAAAAACATATAAAACCTTTTAATTTTTGTTAATTTTAATAATGTGTTAATAATTATTATTAATTATATCATACCCCCTACAAAAATGCTATGTAATTACTCACAGTTTTTTCTAATAATGGGTAGTGTTCTAATTACTTATATAAATGAATGTCATAAAATTAACTATTATATTAGAATATCAAAAAATTAAAAAGAAGCTAATTAACTTAGCTTCTTTATTTGTAGCATCCATCCTAAATTTTCATTTTTTTCAACATTTCTTATTGTCATCATATTTATATTAAAAAGGCATACATGATTATTTACAAGCATTTTTACTTCTTTTGAAAAGCTATCTAAACCAACAGAATCTTCAAGGTCCATACCCATAATATCTACTAAATTTAAACTCTCCCAGGTATCACCTACTCTTATAGATTCTTTAATCACTTGCTTAGTTATAGTATTATATTTTCTTAGTATACCATTTGTATCAAAAATCAAAATACCAAAATCACTATTATCTATAAGATTATCTATTATCATTCTAGTTGATAAAAGTTCTTCTTGATATCTATCTAACGCTTCAGCAATTTCATCCTTTTCACATACAATTTTATCAAATTTCTTTCTAAGTTTTTCATTGTAAAAAGCCACTATAAAAATTACAATCATTGTTATAACAAAAACTACAAATAGTATCCCAAGTGCTATTCGTAAAATACCGCTATCTTCCTCAAACAAACTTCCAAACCACTTATCATATATCTTTTCATATTCTCCACTCTCTTTTAACTCTTCAATTCCTTCATTAATAGTGTCAATAATTTCTTTATCTTCTTGGTTTGCTGCAATAGAGTAATTATTCTTAAGAAGAGGACTTCCTTGAACTTTTACTTTGTTTAAAGAGTTTATTTTCTGAAGATAGTACATTCCAGTAAGCTTATTACCAACAAAGGCATCTACCTTCTTATCCAATAGCAATTGAATAGCATCCCTTTGATTTTCTTTCCCAATACGAATAGCATCAACAGATGATAAAACCTCTTCTGCAAGGTCAGATAATTGATATGAAACTTTTCTTCCCTTTAAATCAATAACAGATTCAATTATATTATTATTTTTTAAGGTAAATATCACATAATCATTTTCAAGGATAGGCTTTGAAAATATAAACTTCTTACTTCGATCTCCACTAGGTATCATACCTTGAATAATGTTAACTTGTCTGTTTTCTAGTGATTTCACAGCCTTTTCCCAAGTCATTGGGATTATTTCAATATGAAACCCTTTAACTTGTGATATTTTTTTCACTATATCTACATTAAAACCAGTATATGAGCCATCTTCTTTTATATATTCATAGGGAGGGTAGTTCATATCTCCTACAACAGCTATGGTTTTTCTATCTGTTTTTTTAGCTTTACTGTTGTAATTATCTCCTTGACCTGTAAAGCTAAAACCAACTGATATAAACAACATGATCATACATATAGTAAACATTAATCTATTCATTCTTTTCAATATTATCACCTTTTCCTGAAATCTTAATTTAATATTTCTTTAGTTATTATAAGATTTATAAATTTACTAAATTCCACCCTTTAAAATTGTTCTACTCTATAAATATGTAAACCCATATAAAAAAATTACTTTAGTTATCTTCTAAAGTAATTTTTTTATATGGGTTTACATATTTAAATACTAGCTTATAACTCCCTTTTTAGCTAGAAGGTCTGCCATATCATTAAATTTATCACCAGAATGGGCTTTAACCTTCCTAAACTGTACTTTTAAGCCTTTACTTAACATGTTATTATAATTTTCTTTATATTTAATTGTACCTTCTTTTCCTGCCTTCCATGAGCCTGTACACCAATTTTCAATTCCTGCATAGTCATAGTAAATAATCAATCTATTATAGCCGTTATCTATACAATAATTCATTGCAAACTCTGCGGCTTTTATTTCACCTGCCACATTTCTCATAGAGACTAACTCTTCCTCGTCTCCCCCAAAACTTTCTTCTTTAATTATAGTTCCTTCCTTCAACAAAAGTACACCTGAACCATACTTTTTTATTGAATCCTCATAACTACCATCAACATATGCTACAACAAAATCTTCATTAGTATCAAAATCTACTTTATGGTTCTGATTTATATATTCTTTTGCCTCCTCTATACTCTTAAAACTTTTATATTCTGCTCCTGAAAACCCCTTTATCTTTTCTTGACATTCATTCCATGTATTAAATATACCTGTTTCTCTACCTTTCCTAACAGCATAAAATTTTCCCATACTATTCTCCTTTTATCTTTTACTATAACTTAATATTTTCTACTGCAATATACATTTTCCTTCAAAATAGTATTTTAGCATGTAAAAAGACTAAGATTAGGAGTATCACTTTCTATTCTTAGCCTTATAAGTATTATACTATTACTTAAGTATTTCACCATATTCTTTTTTTAGAAACCTTGAATTAACAGGGCTATCCTTAGATAAACTATCTATTTTATATCCATTTTTCTTAAGTTCTTGTATTATTTGTGGCAGTGCCTCTACTGTTGTAGTTTTAGCTGGTGCATCATGGAATAGCACTATAGGATATTTTTGTCTTAATGATTCTGATATAGTAGCTGATACTATCCTTTCTACAGATTGTCTTAATTTTGATGCATCTGTAGAATCAACAGTCCAGTCAAAATAAGCATATCCTTCAGTTTCAACTCTATCCCCTAAACCTTCCATAAAACCATTATCTGAACTACCTGAATACTTCCTATTTACATGATTATTAGATCCTCCCGGAAACCTTATAACATCCGTTTTAACTCCTGTAATAGAATATATATATTCATTTAATTTTTCTACATCCTGAATAAATGCCTCTTGAGATTTATATATATTTTTATATGAATGTGAATATGTATGGTTAGCAATAGTGTGTCCTTCATTAACTATTCTTTGGTACATACTTTTAGCAAAATCTGAATCTTGTCCAATTACAAAAAATGTAGCTTTTGCATCTTCTTTTTTAAGTATGTCCAAAATTTTCTCTGTATTTTTACTTGGTCCATCATCAAATGTTAAAAAAGCCACCTTTTGATTTTTATCATATGATTTCTTTACTTGTTTCTCTTCCTTTAACAGAACATCTTTATTAGGTAAATCCTTTGCATTTCCATCGACTGTATTCGATGTAGATACTTCCTTTACACCTGATCCACATGATACAAAGAGTAAGGATAAAAAAACAATCAATATAAGTTCTAACATTATCATTTTTTTGATTTTCATGTAGTACACCCCTCTATAATATGTCTATACCTCCATAATATCACATATGACAGAAGAAAAATTAAAATTGAGTTACATTTTAAAAATTAAGGGTTAATTTGTCACATTTCATAAAAATTTTATGCCCTTTTATATATAACAATAATCCAAATTTATTATCCCAAGTCCATATTCCCTATAACATATGGCAGAATAATAAAAACTATTCCAAGCATAATCCTAAATCAAATGATATTATATTTTTATAAATAAAAAAAGACCTATAAAATAGGTCTTATTCATGCCATATCCACTCATCAAGCTTTACCAAAGCATCATCTACATCTTGAACACTTATTCCCATAAGTTCTGCGGTTTTATTTCTAATATCTTCTTCATTAATTATACCCTCAGAATTTTTCTCAGATTCTTTCTTAAAAAGTTCATTATACATAGAAATTATCTTTTGAGTGTCTTCTGATGGTCTTAGTTTCCAATTTGCTTCCTTTAACTCATTTAAAGACTTCATATTACTATAATCACCAGCATTTATATCCATGGCTTTTGCAAAGTCTCCCTCTGGAGCATATGTATACTTGCCAAGTGAAGGGGGTTCATCTCCTAATGCTGCATACTCTCCATCATACATTAGTATTTGAATTCCATTAAAGGCTCCCTCACTTTTTGCCTTTTCTATAATCTCATTAGCTATTTTTTCAAGCTCACTTTTCTTAGCTTCACTGTTTATAACAACAGTATAAACATATCTTTTAATTTTATCCAAGGAAATATCATCTTTTTTTACAATTGTGTATGGCTCTTTCTTTGATGAAGTTTGTACTTCCTTATCTTGATTTTTTGTACAAGCTGATAAACCCATAATTACTACAACAAATAAAGTAAAAATCAAAACTACTCTAAAGAATTTCTTAATAAATACATTATTTATAAGCTCCATTACCTTCTTCCTTCCTAGCTACTTATTAAATTAAAACCTAATAATAACTATATTATAGTTAAATCAATTATCTTTCAACACAATTAATATTTAAAATATAAAAAACACTAGGAATACCTAGTGTAAAAGTCAATTTAATTGAGTAAGCCTATAAGCCGAGTTCTGTCTTGAATGATCATCTATCTAGGCCAGCTGTTACCAGATGGCTCAAGCGACACTACCCGGGAGCGTGTCGGGCAAACACATAATGCTCCTCTATTCGGTCTTGCTCCAAGTGGGGTTTACATAGCCAATTAGTCGCCTAATTGCTGGTGAGCTCTTACCTCACCTTTCCACCCTTACCTATTAAATAGGCGGTATATCTCTGTTGCACTATCCTTAGAGTCACCTCCACTGGGTATTACCCAGCACCCTGCCCTATGGAGCTCGGACTTTCCTCTCCCTCTTTCGAGGCAGCGATCACTCAGCTTACTCAATATTTAATTACAATTTATTGTTTATATGATACCTTTAAAGTTTAACATATGCTTTTGATTTTGTAAACATAATATTATACTATTTTCAAAGGATTCTTATCCTCTGAACTTAAAACTATATTCAAGTTTGTTTCCTTTTCTAAGAAATCCTTAAAACTTTCTTTGAAAACAATTTCTGAACCATAGTGTGTTAAATCAATAATATTAATTCCCATATTTGAATAATCCAGTGCACTATGGTGTTTAACATCCCCTGTTACTAAACAGTCACAACCGCTTTTTAAAGCTGCAGTTAATAAGTCTGAACCACTTCCTCCAACCACAGCAATCTTCCTGATAGTTTTTTCAAAGTCTCCTGATACTATTATATTATCGAGTTTAAATTTTTCCTTTATAAAATTACAAAACTCAATAAAGTTCATTTTATTCTTTAAGTAACCACTTCTACCTATTCCGTAATCTATCTTATTTTTCAATGGATATATATCATAAGCAACCTCTTCATATGGATGTGCAGATATCATTTGGGATACTAAACAATTTAGTTTGTCCTCAGGTACTATTGTTTCAATCTTTATTTCTTCTACCCTTTCTAAGATACCTGCTTCCCCTATAAATGGATTAGTTCCATCTAATGGCTTAAATGTTCCTATACCTTCTGTATTGAAGGAACAATGACTATATTCCCCTATATGCCCTGCGCCTGAATTCATCATCTTATCTCTCACTTTATCTTCATATCCCTTAGGAACATATACAACGACTTTATAGAGGTTTAAAAATTTATTCTTACATAATAATCCAGTGTCAACTAACCCTAGTTTGTCACATAATATATCATTCATACCCCCACTAGCAGTGTCGAAATTAGTATGCAGTGAATATAATCCTATCTTGTTTTCTATTAATTTCAAAATCATATTTTCTATATATGATGAGTCTGTTATTTTTTTTAAAGGCTTAAAAATAAGAGGATGATGGGTTATAATTAAATCTATTTCATTATCAATTGCTTCATCAATTACTTTTTCAGTTACTTCTAAAGCTACTAAAACTTTTTTAATATCTTTATCTTTTCTCCCAAGAAGCATACCAACGTTATCATAATCCTCTGCGAGGTTTAAAGGGAACTTTTTTTCTATTAAATTACATAGGTCTTTACAGATCATATTCTCTTTTCACCTCTTTAAACTCTTTTATAAGATTTGAAAGATATTCATATCTACTTTTATCTTCACTTTTAGCTGTATACTTTATAATTTTCTCCATACTTTTTATTTTTTCATTAATATATCCTTTGAAATCATTACTCCTAGTATTAAGTTCTCCTCTTCCAGTATAATAATGAACTTCATTTTCATATTGAGTATCATTACCCTTTGTTACTTTCATAGTATGATAATATTTGTCAGAGTCAAAAACTACTTTTTCAGTTATGATTTTAAAACCACTCTCATACAAATACTTTCTTAATACCTCCTGATGCTGTGCTGGTTGGAGAATTATATAGTTAAATTCCTTAGCAATATCTATTGAATCCTCTAAAATACTTGCTATTAGATTCCCCCCCATACCTGCAATAATTGCTACATCAACTTCTCCTTTTGACAAGGTTTTAAGGCCTGGACCTAATCTTGTTTCAACTCCTAATGTTATGTTATGTTCCTTTAAATTTTTAATAGCTATATCGATAGGCCCTTTATTGATATCACTCGCTATAACTTTACTAGCTAATTTATTTTCCATTAAGTAAATTGGTATATACCCGTGATCCGTTCCAATGTCTGCAACCGATGCCTTTTCATCTATTAAATCAACTATTGCTTTAAGCCTTATGGATAAATTCATGTTTTCCTCCTTAGATTTTATTTATAATAGGTAGCGCCTTTACAAACTTATAAAATCCTTTAGCATCTGATATTCTATGAGCACTCGGTTGTTCTCTGGTTCTATTTAATATATTATTAGTTACAAGATATGTTCTTATTCCTATGGTTGATGCAACTAAGTCTTCCTGAACATCATTTCCAACCATTAAACATTCACTAGCTTCTTTACATATAATCTCTAGTATTTGAGAATAGTATTTAGGACTTGGTTTGCAAAATTTCATTTTTTCAATTGATGTTATAAACTTAAAGTCTTTTGGATTAAGTCCAGCCCATTCTACTCTTTTAGCTAAAGCAATATGGGGAAATAACGGGTTAGTTGCAACTACTAAATTATATCCTTTTCTTTTCAATACATCTACAGACTTTATCATGTACTTTGATTTCGAATACATACCTTCGATGGTAGTATATTCAGCAGAATAAAATTCAGTAATATGTTTATATACCTTGTTTATGTCCTTACCTGAAATACTAGCAAATACCTCAATAAAAACCTCTTCGTTAGTTTTACTTTCATCTTCACTAAGTATTGCAGCCATTATAGACTCATTCATATATTTATTAAATTCTTCAGAAGTAAAAGTATCTTTTAATCGTGGATATAGTTTTTTCATATAAGCTTTCATAAATTCATCTGTATTAATATTTAAAAGTGTACCATCTAAATCAAATAAAACTGTATTCATACAATTCTCCCTTAAAAATTTCTTTGAAAAAACCTACACATAACAGTGTAGGTTTTTGTATTAGTCTAAATAATCCTTAAGCTTTTTACTTCTAGTTGGATGCTTAAGTTTTCTAAGAGCCTTGGCTTCTATTTGTCTTATTCTCTCTCTAGTAACTTTAAATTCCTTACCTACTTCTTCAAGAGTTCTTGCTCTACCATCATCAAGACCAAATCTAAGTCTTAGAACCTTTTCTTCCCTTGGAGTTAATGTATCTAAAACTTCCATTAATTGTTCTTTAAGCATTGTATATGCAGCAGCCTCTGCAGGAGCCAGCGCATCTTCATCTGGTATAAAATCTCCAAGATGACTATCTTCTTCTTCTCCGATTGGAGTTTCAAGAGATACAGGCTCTTGAGCTATCTTCATAATTTCTCGAACCTTTTCAACTTCCATGTTCATTTCCTTAGCAACTTCCTCAGGTGAAGGATTTCGTCCAAGGTCTTGAAGTAATTGTCTTTCAATTCTTATTAACTTATTTATCGTTTCAACCATATGAACAGGTATTCTAATTGTTCTTGCTTGATCTGCTATAGCCCTTGTAATTGCCTGTCTAATCCACCATGTTGCATATGTGGAAAACTTATAACCTTTTCTGTAGTCAAATTTCTCAACTGCTTTTAAAAGACCTAAATTACCTTCTTGTATTAAATCTAAAAATAGCATTCCTCTTCCTACATATCTTTTCGCTATACTTACAACAAGTCTAAGGTTTGCCTCTGCAAGCTTTTTCTTAGCCTCTTGATCTCCATCTTCTATTCGTTGAGCTAAATTTGTTTCCTCATCAGCTGAAAGAAGTGGTACCTTTCCGATTTCCTTCAAATACATTCTAACAGGGTCATCTATACTAATTCCTTCTGGAATAGATAGGTCATCTTCTAGTAGCTGCTCAGAATTAAACTCATCTCCATCATTAATAACCTCTATTCCGAAGGATTCTAATATTTCATATACTTTTTCTATTTGATCAGGTGCAAGTTCTACATCTTCTAATATATCCATAATTTCCTTATATGTTAAAACACCTGATTTTTTTCCTTTATCCATTAATTGCATCACTATGGCTTTTTCCGCACCTATATTTTTTACGTCCTTTTTCAAGTGAGCAACCTCCTTTCAAAACTGCTATAGCGTATCAAGCTGCCTTTGAAGTAAAATCAATTTATTGAAAAGCTCTAAAGACTTTTGTTTCTCGCCATTTTTTTCATATTTTTTAATTTGAATTTTAATACTTTTGATTTTATCTTCAATATTATGCTTTTTTATTACCTTAATATAATCATCTATTAAATCTGTACTTATATCATTTGGAACAACTTTATTAAAGATTAACGATACTTCACTTATTTCATAACTCGTGCTAAAATTCCCTAAAAGACTGTTAGGAATTATTTTTTCTTCATTTTCTAACCTTTTATACAAAAAATCTGCTGCAATTTTATAAAATGGAGTTATAAATTCTCCTACACTTATTCTTCCCTTAATATATTCGAAGTAATCCTTGGATTTAAGACAAAGCGTAAGTAACATTTGTTCAGATTTTTTAAATGCTGGCTCAATTTTATAATTACTAACATTATTCTCTTTTTCTTCTTCATTATTTTTAGCATAATAATTATTTTTTCGCTTTAGTTTTTTAATATCTTCTATAATACTAGATTGTGGTATACCTGTTTCCTCAGCAATCTTTTTACCATAGTATTGAATTTCTATTTCACTATTTAGTGAACTTAAAATATACGCTACTCTTTTTGTAAACTTCAAAGAATCTTCCATGTTTTTCAAATCATATTTTTCTCTTGCTAAGTGAATCTTATAATCTATTATAGGAAGTGCATTATTAATAAGATTATTAAAAGAATCCACACCATTTAACTTTATAAATTCATCTGGGTCCTTTCCAACTGGTACACTGATGACTTTAACATTACATCCTACATTTTGAAGAATATCCATACCTTTCAAAGTTGCAGTTTTTCCTGCAGAATCTGAGTCGTAGCAAACATATACATTTTCCGTATATTTTTTTATAAGTTTAGCTTGACTTTCTGTAAGAGCCGTTCCAAGGGATGCTACTACATTTGTAATTCCAGCTTGATGCAGCGATATACAATCCATATATCCTTCAACTATAATGATACTATCAGGAACCTTATTTTTTATAGCAAAATTCAAACCATAAAGATTAGTTCCTTTAAGAAATATATCAGTTTCAGGTGAATTTAAATATTTCGGCTTTGTATCATCGAGTACTCTTCCTCCAAATCCAATTACCCGACCTCTATAGTCAAACACTGGAAACATAACCCTATTTCTAAATCTATCATAGGTTGCATTTTTCCCTTTGATAATGAGACCTGCTTTAAGCATAATATCCTTAGAAAAACCTTTTTTTGCAAGATAACTTTCAAGACTATTCCAACTATCTAAACTATATCCAAGTCCAAATTTCTTTATAGTTTTATCTTCCATATTTCTCGACAAGAAGTAATTATATGCAGCTTTTACATTATAAATATTTCGGAAGAAATATCTTGCAGCTTCTATATTAATCCTATACATCTCATCTTTTAATTTAAACCTTGGATTTTCAGTATGTTCCTTTTTTTGCTCAATAGAAACCCCTATTTTTTCTCCTAAAAACCTTAATGCATCTATAAATTCTATATTTTTAATACGCATAATAAATCCGAGTACATTGCCAGATGCACCACATCCAAAACAATGATATAACTGTTTTTCTCTAGAAACACTAAGTGATGGTCCTTTATCCGAATGAAATGGGCAAACACCCATAAAGTTTTTTCCTGAGCTTTTTAAGGAAACATATTCTGAAATAACCTCAACTATGTCACTTTCATGTATAATTTTATCTACTAATTCATCAGGAATACGACCCATAAAATCACCTGTTATAATTATTTTTTTAGTCTACACACTTATTTCTACACTGTTTGCGATTTTCCTTCTTATATTGTTGATTTGACACAAAAAATATATATAATGTATAGCAATGTTATTAATTAAGGCACAATATACTTTATTTCGACATTTATATCATTTTTCCTTCTTTTTTTTCTAAAACTCTTAATAAATTTTTCTCCAAGGTGATGGAACAAAAATATTCAAATATTCTGATATAGCAAAACGATCTGTCATACCAGCAATATAATCACAAACTACACTTTCAATACCCCATTTTTCGAGATTTCTGTAGAATTCCTTAGGCATTTTCTCAGGATCCTTAATGTAATAATTATACATTTCCCTAACTATGTTCATAGCCTTTTCCTCTTCTACCTTTGCTTTAGAACCTATGTAAACATTTTTAAACAAAAAATCTCTAAGCTCCCATATAGCTTCTCCAACTTCTAAATAAAAATCCACCTCATTATTTGTTGTAGCGTTAGATATAACGTTCTTTATCATTGTATTTATTCTTTTCGAATGATTATCCCCAAGCACAGCAATACATTCCTTTGGCAAACAATCACAACTTAATAGCCCAGCCCTTATAGCATCATCAATATCATGATTTATATAGGCAATTTTATCTGATACTCTAACTACTCTCCCTTCGTTGGTCTTTGCTTTTCTACTTGAAGAATGAGAAACAATTCCATCCTTCACTTCAAAGGTAAGATTTAAGCCATTATATCTTTCTAAATATTCAACAACCCTCAAACTTTGCATATAGTGTTTAAAACCATTTATTGAAACTTCATCAAGAGTTCGCTCTCCAGTATGCCCAAATGGCGTATGTCCAAGATCATGGGCTAAAGCAATAGCTTCAGTTAAATCTTCATTTAGCCTTAATGACCTTGATATTGTTCTTGCAATTTGAGAAACCTCCAATGTATGGGTTAACCTTGTTCTATAGTGGTCCCCTTCAGGAGATATAAAAACCTGGGTTTTGTGCTTTAACCTTCTAAATGCCTTAGAATGAATTACTCTATCTCTATCTCTTTGAAATTCTGTTCTAAGTGAGCATTTTTCTTCTAATACTTTTCTCCCCCTACTATTTTTGCTAAGTATAGCCATTGATGATAAAAACTTTGCTTCCTGCAATTCATAACTTTCTCTCAAATTCATTATAATCACCACTTTACATTATCTTTATTAAGTGTTATATACAATATTTTATCTCCAAATCCTCTTTATAGTATAAAAATTATAATAATACTGTAATAAATCTTCTATTTACTATGATTTTCTCTAATTTTAGTAGCTTTTATTCAAAAAATAATATTTTTGTTATAATTATGTAACTCACAGCATATAATTTACTAGCACATTATTTGAGGTGATTAAATGAATATATTTACTAAAGCTCCTAATACAGAATTTATGTCACATGATGACTTAAATAAACATGTATTGTCACAATATAAAGTAAATGTCTATTCTATTGATAATATTAAATTCAAAGATACAGATAAGCAACGTGCTGTATATAGGATTAATACTGATAAAGGCGCCAAATGCTTAAAAAAAGTTTACTATGATAAACATACTCTCCTTTTCATTTACTCTACAATTGAGTGGCTTAATATGAAAGGTATAAGATGCCCAAGACTTATCCCCTCTAAAGAAGGTGTAAGGTTTGTTGAATATAATAACAATGTGTTTATTCTTACAGATTGGATAGACGGAAGAAAGTGTTCCTATGATAATCTAGAAGATATAATTCATGCTGCTGGTAATCTTGGAAACCTTCATAAATCATCCTTTGGTTTTACTCCTATAACAGATAGTTTTCTAAGGGTATCTTCAACAGATTATTATGATAGTTACAGTAAACATTTTAAGCAGCTCTCCTCCCTTTATGAAAAAGCAACTTTGAGTAAAGATAAATTCTCAAATGAATTTATAAGAAATTATGAATATAACTTAAATCATGCGCGCAAAAGCGTAAATATACTTTCATCTTTAAATTTTGATAAAAACTTTGGGGATAATGTAAGCACATTTTCAATTTGCCACCTAGATTATGTAAATAAAAATCTTATATTTTCTAATAATGGACTTTATATAATTGATTTTGATAATACAAAAATGGACTATCCTGTACATGATATAGTATATTTCTTAAAAAGAATACTTAGAAGAAAGCGTACATCATGGAGTTTTGAAATCTTCACAACCGCCATGAATTCATATGAAGAATTTAGGAAACTTAGCTATGGTGAGCACTTATTTATTTTAGCTGCACTTGAGTTCCCTCATAAGTTTTGGAAAATATCTAGAGATTATTATAAATATAATGGTGTAAATAACAAAGATTTTTTCCTTAAACAAATTAATAGTATATCCTCACAACAAAAAAGACACGAAGAGTTCTGCAGTGTATATAAATCATATATACAAGACAGATTTGGTAAATCAAAGTTAAATTAATTTATTAAGGCTGTTCAATTTTTAATAATTGAACAGCCTTTTTATAATCATTTAAATAGTAAAATTATCTAGGGTTCTTTACTTGAGCTTGTGCAGCTGCAAGTCTTGCTATTGGAACTCTAAATGGTGAACATGATACATATTGAAGACCTACTTCATGGCAGAATTCAACTGATGAAGGATCTCCTCCATGCTCTCCACAGATTCCAAGCTTAATGTCTGGTCTTGTTGTACGTCCAAGCTTTGCAGCCATATCTACAAGCTTACCAACACCTGTTTGATCAAGCTTTTGGAATGGATCAAAGTCAAATATCTTCTTATCATAGTAATCCTTTAGGAACTTAGCAGCATCATCTCTTGAGAATCCAAATGTCATTTGAGTAAGGTCATTTGTACCAAATGAGAAGAATTCAGCTTCTGTTGCTATTTCATCTGCAGTAAGTGCAGCTCTTGGAATTTCAATCATTGTACCAACTAGATACTTAAGCTCTGCTCCTTTTTCAGAAATAACAGCATCAGCAGTAGCTGTAACTACTTCCTTTACATACTTAAGCTCCTTAACTTCTCCTGCAAGTGGAATCATTATTTCAGGAACTATATTATAACCCTTTGAAGCGTTAACTTCTATAGCAGCTTCAATTATAGCTCTTGTTTGCATTTCTGCCATTTCTGGATAAGAAACTGCAAGTCTACATCCTCTATGTCCCATCATTGGGTTAAACTCGTGTAGTTCTTCAACTGTACTCTTAAGATCTTCAAAACTTAATCCCATTTGGTCAGCTAAAGATTTAATATCTTCTTCATGTTGTGGAAGGAATTCATGTAGTGGTGGATCTAGTAATCTTACAGTTACAGGAAGTCCCTTCATAGCTTCATATATCTCAACAAAATCACTTTTTTGCATTGGAAGAAGTTTAGTTAAAGCATTTCTTCTTTGCTCTTCATTTTTAGCAACTATCATTTGACGTACAACTGGTATTCTGTCTTCTTCAAAGAACATATGCTCAGTTCTACATAGTCCTATTCCTTCAGCTCCAAATCTTATTGCTTGTTCTGAATCTCTTCTATTATCAGCATTAGTTCTAACCTTAAGCTTTCTTATTTCATCAGCCCATGCCATAAATGTTCCAAAGTATCCTGTTATTTCAGGTTCTACTGTTTTAATTTCCGTAGCATAAACCTTACCAGTTTCACCATCAAGAGAAATAAAATCTCCCTCATTTATTCTAATATCTCCTACAGTGAAGAACTTGTCCCCTTCATTAATCTTAAGAGCCCCACATCCTGCAACGCAACACTTACCCATACCTCTTGCAACAACAGCAGCGTGAGATGTCATACCGCCTCTAGCAGTTAGTATACCTTCTGAAGCTATCATACCTTCAATATCTTCTGGTGAAGTTTCAGCTCTAACTAAAACAACCTTTTCACCTAGTGCTCTGTGGTTTTTAGCTTCTTCCGCAGTAAAGTATACTCTACCACAAGCCGCACCTGGAGATGCTGGAAGCCCTATTGCACATTCCTTTGACGCTTTAAGTTCATCAGTATCAAACATTGGATGTAAAAGCTGATCAAGTTGCTTAGGATCAACCTTTAATATAGCTTCTTCCTTAGTTATAAGACCTTCCTCTACAAGCTCAACCGCAATTTTAAGAGCTGCTGGAGCAGTTCTTTTTCCATTTCTAGTTTGTAGGAAGAAAAGTTTACCTTGCTCTATTGTAAATTCCATATCTTGCATGTCTTTATAATGAGTTTCTAGAGTGTTTGCAATCTTCATAAATTCGTCATAGCAAGCTGGCATAACATCCTTAAGTGTTTCTATATCCTTTGGAGTTCTAATCCCTGCAACAACGTCTTCTCCTTGAGCATTCATTAGATACTCACCAAAAATCTTATTTTCACCAGTAGCTGGATTTCTAGTAAAAGCAACTCCTGTTCCTGAAGTTTCTCCCATATTACCAAATACCATTTGTTGAACATTTACCGCTGTTCCCCATGAACTTGGAATGTCATGAAGCTTTCTATATATATTAGCTCTTGGATTATCCCATGAACGGAATACAGCCTTAACAGACTCTAATAATTGTACCTTTGGATCGCTTGGGAAATCATTACCCATTTCTTCACGATAAAATTTCTTATATCTAGCAACAACTTCCTTAAGATTTTCTGATGTAAGGTCAGTATCAAGCTGAGCTCCTACTTCATCTTTAACATCTTCCAAAATACTTTCAAAATTACTTTTATCAAGCTCCATAACAACGTCACTAAACATTTGGATAAATCTTCTATAGCTGTCATAAGCAAATCTTTCGTTTCCTGTAAGAGATGCAAGTCCTGCAACTGTCTCATCATTAAGACCAAGGTTTAGGATAGTATCCATCATACCTGGCATTGATGCTCTAGCTCCTGAACGAACAGAAACTAATAGTGGGTTTGCAGAGTCTCCTAGCTTCTTCCCAGTTATCTCTTCTAATTTAGCTAAATTGGAGAAAATTTCTTCTATTATACCTTCGTTAATCATTTTCCCATCTTCATAATACTTAGTACATGCTTCAGTAGTAACTGTAAATCCTTGTGGAACAGGTAGACCGATATTCGTCATTTCTGCAAGATTTGCACCCTTACCTCCTAAAAGATTCTTCATACTAGCGTTACCTTCACTAAATAAGTAAACGAATTTATTAGAATTACTCATAAATCAAAACCCCCTGTTTATATGTCAAATCTTGTATTATTAATATAAATTATCATTTTAAAAACTTTTTAACTTGAACCTAGCTTTACAAACAGTTTCGTAATGTTTGTCTTAGAAACCTTTCCTGTTATCTTAGCGTGTTCTTTTCCATCCTTGTCTACAACTTTCTCTACAACTGGTAAGCTGTCTACTTGATGCTCTATTATTTTCCTAGCTGCCTCATATGCTGTATCCTCATCTGATACTGTAATTATATTTGGCATTCTTGTCATTATAATTCCAACAGGAACCCGATGAATATCAGTATTTCCTAAAGCAACTTTAAGAAAATCTTTTCTTGAAACAGCTCCTGTTATATAACCATTATTCTCAATGAACATTGTTCCAGCATCATCTAGAAAAAGCTGAACAATTGCTTCATGAAGGTTTGTATCTTCATTAACAATAGTTGGACTTGACTTAATCTCTCCTACTGTTATTTCCTTTATATAATCATAAACTATGCTATTTCCTTTATTATTTGAGTAAAGATAACCAACCTTAGGTCTCGCCTCAAGTATCCCAGTCATAGTTAGTATTGCAAGATCAGGTCTTAAAGCAGCTCTTGTAACACTCAGCCTTTCTGCTAACTGTTCGCTTGTTATTGGTTGATGTTCCTTAACTAACTCGATTATTTCTTCTTGGCGCTTTGAAAGTTTGATATCAATCACCCTCTTTAAGTCTCTTTATTACGCATAAGCTTTATATTTGTTATACATTAATTATACAAATCAAGAGGCATATTTGCAACATATTTGTGCTAATTTAGGTATAAATAATATACTTTTTTTTATTTTGCTACATTAATTAAGCTTTATGCATATACATTTCTTTATTTTATGTAACATTTTTCATTAGATTTAAATTATTTTAGGAAATCAAAATATGATTCCCTAAAATAATTTAAGTTTATCTAATCTTCTTTATCTATCGTATTTGTTTTAATTTCAATCATCTTGTCATCGGCTTCATAGATAATATTACTACTTTTATCCATAGCAAGCTTTACAATTCTTTCTGTTTTATCTCTTGCTACTTCTGCTTTTTCCATAGCTTTTTTTGTAAGTTCTTCGAATGTATTTTTAAATCCACCTGACTTTTTCTTAATTATATTTGACAAAACCTCAATTTCTCCATTTGGTCTTTCTATCTCAATCTTTAGCTCAGCTATAATTGTAGTTACAGCACCAATTGCAAGAATTGGGGTATATAATAAAGATATGGCCCCAGCCGCTACTCCAGCTGTCACAGGTATATCTACTAATACTTTTTCACCTTTTTTAATTTTAATTCTATTTACATTACCCTTTTCAATAATGTTTTTTACAGTTTCAAGCAAATCATTTCCCTTTTCAGTAAAAACCTCACTAAAGCCTTTTTTATTTTGTTCCATGTATATAAGAGTTTCAACTAAATCCCCTTTGTTATCTTCTAAAGCTTTTTTTGCCTCTTCATAGCTTACACCAAATCTTTGTCTTATAATGTCTATTTTCTCTAAAGTAGCTTCTTCCATTAAAATCAACTCCTTTATTTTTTCAAGAAAGTACCTTTAGAAGCTGTAAGCTTTTAAATTCTCTTTCTATGTAATTCCTTATATAGAAGCTTATCATATTCTGTATATTCATTACTAGAACACTACTAACATTTAGGTTATGCAAATCTTCTAATTTTATGTTCTTTAAAGTTTGCAACAAATTTAGTTCCTGAGCTGTAAGAGTAAGTTCTTTAGTATCAACGCATTTTTTGCACAATATTCCCCCAGAGGCAGCAGAAAATACATATGGTCCATTAGAATCCCCACAATTTACACATCTAAAAACTTGAGGCATATAGCCTGCTAGTGAAATAGCCTTAAAATCAAATGTTACTCGCAAAAGTGGTAATAATGATATATCCCCATGTAATAATATATAAAGAGTCTTTAAAGTTAGTGCTAAAAGGTGTACATTTTTCATATCTTTTTCAATCAAGTTATCTATAAGTTCTAAAAAATAACTACCATATGCTACTTTATCTAAATTTAATATTATACCTTGAAAAGATTCTAAAATATTGCTCTCTTTTAACGTATGTAGATTTTTACCTGTTGTCAATACATATTCTCCATAACAAAACATTTGAACAGATGCCATAAATCTACTTTTAGGTTTTCTACATCCATTTGCAACTATATCAATTTTTCCAAGCTTATCAGAAAGAAGTGTGATAATCTTGTCACTATCATTTATATTTCTAGCACTAATTACTACTCCTTGAACCTTTACAAATGACAATTAGGCACCTCCTTAAAATTGTTACTTTTGGTATCCTAATGTTTTAAGTGTTGCAACACTATCTCTCCAGTCTTTCTTAACCTTAACCCAAAGTTCTAAAAATACTTTAGCATCTACAAATTTCTCTATATCTTTTCTAGACTTTTCTCCTATTTGTTTTATCATTGTTCCTGCTTTTCCTATTATTATTGACTTATGAGAATCCTTTTCACAATATATAGTAGCATTAATATGATACAAATCCTTTTTATCGTCTTTTTTCATAATCATAACTTCAACAGCAGTTCCGTGTGGAACCTCATCCTTTAGGCTATGTAGCATTTTTTCTCTTATAATTTCCGCTACTATGAATCTCTCCGGTTGATCTGTTATCATATCCTCCGGATAATACATAGGACCTGTAGGCAGTTTATCAACTATAAGTCCTAGTAAAGTATCTACATTTTTGTCCTTCATTGCAGATATTGGAATAACATGTTCAAATTCATACTCATCTGTATAACTTTTTATAGTTTGTGCTATTTGAGTATGATTAACAGTATCTACCTTATTAATAACTAAAAAAACAGAAGATCTTGCTCTTTTAAGTTGCTCTAATATGTATCTATCCCCTGGTCCTATTTTCTTTTCAGGTGTAGTTAGAAAAAGTACCACATCAACTTCATTCAATGTATTTTCTGCTACATTAACCATGTATTCTCCTAGCTTATGTCTAGGTTTATGAATTCCTGGCGTGTCTACAAATACTATTTGGTAATCATCTTTTGTTAAAATAGTTTGTATCTTATTTCTTGTTGTTTGTGGCTTATTTGATATAATTGAAAGTTTTTCTCCAACAATATTATTCATTAGTGTAGATTTTCCTACGTTTGGTCTTCCAACTATTGTTACGAATCCTGATTTAAAGCTCATTTATTTCTCCTTTCAAACTACAAGTCTTCACTTGTAAATGCTAAAGGTAATAATTCCCTTAGTCTTTTTGTAGTATATTCTCCATTTTTATTTGCCATTATAACTTCCATATCAAGTGAAAATTCTGAAATAACCTGCCTACAAATACCACAGGGAGCAGTATAATTTTTCGAATCACTTATAATAGCTATCTTAGTAAATTTTTTATATCCTTCTGAAATAGCTTTAAAAAGTGCTGTTCTTTCTGCACAGTTTGTTCCCCCGAATGATGCATTCTCAATGTTACATCCTGTAAAAACTTCCCCAGTATCCGTAAGCAAAGCTGCTCCTACTTTGAAGTTTGAGTATGGTGAATAGGAATTTTCCATAGCCTTCTTAGCTTCATTAATTAGGAATTTATTATCCAATAACCTCACCCTCCAATATATTTAAGTATTTTACTTATTATTTGACTAAGTTATAAAGTTATACTTTTTTAGTTTAACATATATTATATCATTATTTTTTTGATTTTTAAAAAAAGTTCTCAAAATGAGAACTTAAAAAAGTTTAAATATTAAAATAGTAATTAACGTACCATATATACCCCCAATTATAGTTTGATAAATTGTATGTACCTTAGCTTCTACCCTACTTTGAGCAACCAACAAAGCTAAAAAATAACAAAGTGTAATTATAAGCATGTCCTGAGTAAGAAGAGATATAGCTGTAGCAGAACCAAATGATAATGCACTGTGTCCACTTGGCATTCCACCTTTAAGTGGAGTTCCCTCTCCATATATTGCTTTAACCACTACAGTTACGATTGTTACAATTAGAAGACAAATAAAAACAACAGTTGTATCTGATTGCTTAATCTTTATAAGCACTGTATTTGTAATAGGTTTTAATTTATCAAAAAAAAGCAGATACCCTACAGCCATTGCATTAATGGCAGAAATCAAAACTGCACCTGCTGCAACATTCTTAGAAATTTTAGCAAGCGGATGATAATAATTGGCAGTAACATCTATCGCTGCCTCTATAGCGGTATTAATTAACTCTAAAACAACTACAAGTGTTATTGTAAGGAATAAAATTAACATCTCTATCTTTGAGAAATCAAAAAAGAGACTAAATATAAGAATAAGTGTTGCAGTAACTAAATGAATTTTCATATTTCTTTGGGTTCTTACTGCGTAAATTATCCCTTCTATTGCGTAATTAAAACTGTCTATAGTCTTTTTTATTTTCACTTATACCACCTTCTATCTATCTATTATAAGAAAGGCTATTAAGTATTTTTTCTTCCTTTTCTCTCATTATCTTCCTTTCATCCTCTACTTCATGATCATGACCTAAAAGATGAAGCACTGAGTGAACTGTAAGAAAAGCCACTTCCCTACTAAAGCTGTGTCCATATTCTAAGGATTGTTCTCTAGCTCTTTCAAGTGATAAAACAATGTCTCCAAGAGTTATCTTTCCATCTGGATCAATATCTATTTTGTTAAACTCATAATTCGAGGTATAGTACACTCCATTATACTCTATCATAGGAAATGATAATACATCTGTAGACCTATCTATTCCTCTAAACTCTCTGTTAATATCTCTAATTTCTTCATTATCAACTAAACTAACACTTATTTCATAGTCTAATTTAAATTGCTCTATTAAAAGAGATTCTTTTATAACCTTTTCTATTAAACTTTCCATATTGTTATCAAAGTTTTCCTTATCTTGTCTATTATCAAATAAAATCATTAATTATCTCCTTTGGTATGCTTTTCTTCTTTATTTTAATGCTTTTAATCCCTTTACACAAGACAGTGACTATAAGAAAATACGGTATAAACTAAAGTCTATACCGCAACTCTTTTATTCTTCACTACTTTCTTTTTCTTCTTTTTTACTCTCTCTATCTTTATCCCATTTTTCATATGCTTTTATTATTTGCATAACTAACTTATGTCTTACAACATCTTTATGTGAAAAATAAACCATCTCTATTCCCTCTACGTCTTTTAGAACCTTTGTTACCTGCTTTAGCCCTGAAAGTTTTCCCTGACCCAAGTCTACCTGTGTAATATCACCGGTTACAACAATTCTTGATCCATAACCAAATCTAGTTAAAAACATCTTCATTTGCTCAGGTGTTGTATTTTGGGCTTCATCTAGTATTATAAAACTATCATCAAGTGTTCTTCCTCTCATATAAGCTAGAGGCGCAACTTCTATTATTCCTGATTCCATATATTTTTGGAATGTTTCAGGACCTAAAGTATCATAAAGAGCATCATATAAAGGTCTTAGGTATGGATCTATTTTCTCTTGAAGGTCTCCTGGTAAAAATCCTAATCTTTCCCCAGCTTCAACTGCAGGTCTTGTTAAGATAATCTTTCCTACCTTTCTTTCCTTTAACATTTTAACTGCCATTGCAATAGCAAGGTATGTTTTTCCTGTCCCAGCAGGTCCAATACCAAACACAACATCGTGTTTATTTATTGCTTCTATATAATTTTGTTGCCCTATAGTTTTACACTTTATATATTTTCCTCTTGGGGTTACAAGTATAACATCCTTAAGTATCTTGTCTATAGCACCTTCATTTTCTTCCATTATAAGACTTATAATGTAGTTTACTGTATGTAGGTTAATTGCCTCTCCTCTTTTCACAATATCTAAAAGTTTCAAAATACATTTTGATGCAAGATCTACTCCTGATGTTCCTGTAATCTTTATTTCACTTTCTCTATTAACTACTGTAACATTAAATGTTTGCTCTATTATTTTAATGTTCTCATCGAATTTACCAAATATATTAATCACATCTTCAACTTTTTCAATTTGAATTCTACTTTCCATTATTCAGATGACCCTCCATTCTATTCTGGTTGTATTTTCTTTGCTTCTTCCTTTTCCTGTTCCTCTTTTATAACCCCAGGAGAAATATCTTTTCCTTCCCCTATCTTTTCCTCTACAATAAAAATTATTTTAAGTTTTATACCATTCTCTGATATCTCTTTACTTTCTTGTTTATCTACAATTAATCCTTCTTTTGGAATCACTTTTTTAGCTTTAGAATCTATTTTTTCTATTAATATTTTTATAGCTTCATCTTCACTTATTTTTCTTTCTGTTATAATTTTCTCTTTATAAATCTCTGAGACCTTCTCAATTGGTAATCTATATCCCATAATTTCGTAATTTTTAGTGTCTTGTATTTTATTATATTGTGGATATTTATTCTTATATTTAAATGCTAATGTTTTGTTAAATAGATTAAAATATGTACGCTTTGTTTCTCTCCCGGTAAACTTTTCTTCTTTATGATTAAGATCTACATTCTCTTCTATTTCATACCAAGTCTTAGCTATAACCTCACCGGTAGATTCAGCCACTCTAATAGGTACACCTTCCGCATCTCTTACTATACCTGAAATGAGAGTATCCCCTTTTTTAACATAATCTCCAATTGTAACTACACTCTGACCTTTAAGTGCTGTTATTTTACTTATAACACCTTCCTTAGTTGAAATTATATCTCTTGGAGTTTCAATTAAGTCCATTTCAGGAGGCATTGTTCTTTCAACTACATTTACTATAGCCTTAGTACCAATAAACTTTATAGTTACAACTGACACCTCTTTTAAATCTTTAAGAACCTTAGCCTCTATATCCCTTAACTTAATTCCAAACTTTAATTTTCCATAATTTATTCCATGCTTTTCTAAAGACTCAATAATTACTTTGTTATCAACTTTCTTATTCCCTTGTATCTCTATTCTTAGTATCATACTAGAGAACACAAATATAAGTATTAAAAATAAATTTACTCCTATAATAAAAAACTTTCTTCTATTTATTTTATTTAAAATAAAATTCATTCCATTTTTCTTGGTTACCTTTGTTCTTGAGCCTGTTTTTCTAACTATTCTTTTTAAAAGTTTATATTGATCCTGAAACATAGTAAATGAAATTGTGGTAAAATCTTCTCTACAAACATTCCACATTCTTATTTTACCCTTTGTAGCCATATTTATAAATCTTTCAATTTCTAAAGACTCTACTTTTACTTTTATTTCTCCCCTTATAAAATCTTTGAAGTTACCCATATCCACCACCTGTATTGATTGTTACTACTTTATAAACCCTAATGAATCTATTTTCCCTAATATATATATATCATCTTCACTTATGTCTTTAATTTGAAATCCTTCCCCTTTAATAAGTATTTCTCCCAAAGAAGATTTTAGCTTTACCACATCCGCGGTATATTCAATAATCCCCCCATGATTTTCAATTAAAACTTCTTTATCTCCTAGAATTTTAATATTTGGCATATTTAAAACTATATCCTTTGGAAGAGATAGTTTTTCAGTAACTTTTTCTTTTACACTTGATTTTTTTACCATTAGATCACCCTTTAATAAAGTTATAGTAAATAATATGCAATTAATATAGGTAAAATAACGCAAAAGGTCTCATAATTTAAAACTTATGAAACCTTTTTATATTTACATTATTTATTAAATTTTTTTACTATGATTTTGTTACCTTCTATTTTATCAACTTTAATTTGTGTTCCTTCTTTAATGAAATCTCCATTAGTTTGTACATCTATAGTATTTCCATCAATAATAGCAATTCCTGAAGGTCTTAGCATTGAACTTGCTACACCTTCTTTACCAAGAAGTTTTTCAGCTTTTTTTATGTCATAGGATATAAAATCCTTAGCTTCTTGGTTAGACTTTAAAATAACCTTTGAAAACAGACCTCGTTTAAAACCATATTTTATAATCACATAAATTCCAATACCAGCTACTAACCAACTGCATATCATAACAAATAGCCCTATTTTCATTGTTTCCGCAGACATTACTATAGAAATAGAAATTAACATAAGTCCACCAATTCCTGCAGCTCCAAATCCAGGAATACCAAGTTCTATAAGAATCAAAATTATTCCAAGTACAAATATTCCAAGTGACCACCATGTTGAATTACCTGCAAATATATTTCCTAAAAAATACACTCCAATACTCGTTGCTCCGAGTGTTCCTAATATACCAAACGAAGGAATAAACATCTCAGCAATTAATGCTATTATTCCTAGTAAAAGAAGAAGTATTGATACATACTGATTAGATATAATTTCCGATAAGGTTACTTTAAAATCCTTTTCGGCTACTATAATTTTATCCCCTCTATACTCTACTTTTTTAGCAACTTCTGTTATATTACTTGCTATACCATCTGCAAATTTTAACTTTATAGCATCATTTGATGTCATATTAAGAAGAGTCCCTTTCCCCTTTATTCCGGGGATTTCTATATTATAATCCGCCGTTGCCTTAGCAATGCTACCTGGCTTTCCCTTAGATTCAGCCTGTGCCTTTAACATAGCACTCCAAGCAGAATTACTTTTTTCATCAAATGGAACTACTGATGCAGATCCAATAGTTGCATCCTTTGTCATGAATATCTTATCTCCTAAAAGTGCAATCATAACCCCTGCAGATTCCGCCTTATTATTAATAAAACTATAAAACTTAAATTTCGAATTATACTTTTTTACTGTTTCTTGTAAGTTCAAAGTTGAATTAATCTTTCCACCTAGTGTATTAATGTCAAGTACAATAATATCTATATTAAGATCTTCTGCTTTTTTTAATTGGTTTGATACAAAGGTTTCAACCGATGGCCCAATATCACCTTTTATCGGTATAACATATACACCTTTATCTGAGGCAGCAGCAAAAGATTCTTTTATGCCAAACATTGTAAAAATAATTGTAATTAGAATTAAAGAAAATAGTATGCTTCTTTTTTTCATACCTTAAATCACCTCTATTTCTAATTTTACCATAGTTTAATATGGTTGTATATGAACCATATAACCATTTAAACACCTTTAACTACATACAAGAAGTTTAGTGCTACTAGGTTATCCTATAAATTAAAAATAACCTGTAGTAAACTACAGGTTATTAATCATAATGCCTATTTTGATAGACAATTTTTTACTATTTGACTTACAAGCTTTCCATCGGCTCTACCTTTAGTCTTAGGATTAACTATTGACATTACTTTGCCCATATCCTTCATGTCTTTAGCATCCACATCTTTCACAGCATTAGTAACTATTTCAGTTATTTCATTTTCAGTTAATTGCTGAGGAAGGTATCCAAGCAAAATTTCAATTTCTTGATTAGTCGAGTTGACTAAATCTTGCCTGTTTCCTTTTTCAAACTCAATAATTGCATCCCTTCTCATCTTAACTTCTTTAGATAGAACAGTTATTATCTGTTCATCGTCAAGACTTGAGCCTTTGTTGTTCTTTTCTTCATTTAAAATTGCTGCTTTAGCCATGTTTAAAACTGATGCCTTAAAAGACTCTCTAGCTTTAAGGGCAGCCTTCCAATCGTTTTGTAATTCATCTTTGAGTGACATTCTCACCCTTCTTTCCTAATTACTTAAACTTTCTCTTTCTTGCAGCCTCTGATTTCTTTTTACGTCTTACGCTTGGCTTATCGTAATGTTCTCTTTTTCTAACTTCCGCAAGAACTCCTGCTCTCGCACACTTCTTTTTGAATCTACGAAGAGCACTTTCTAGTGATTCATTTTCACCAACTTTGATTTCTGACATCTGATCTCCCTCCCTCCGCTAAGCAAAATAAATGCTAATTATTTGATGCTGTGAAAAAAAGCTCATAAATAGCACATATACTATTATATATTAGACCTGCAAATATTGTCAATGAATAATACAGGAAGATTCACTTAAATTTTAGCCTGGTGGCCATTGAAGACTTCTTCCTCCTAATAAGTGAAAATGAATATGATGAACTGTTTGTCCCCCATCTTCACCACAATTATTAACTATTCTAAATCCTGTTTTATCAATACCAAGGTCCCTTGCTATTTTATTTGCAACAGTAAATATATGTCCAATAAGTGATGAATTTTTTTCATCTACCTCAAGTGCTGAAGAAATATGCTCCTTTGGTATTATAAGTACATGAGTAGGGGCAGCTGGACTAATATCATTAAAAGCATATACTTTATCATCTTCATATACCTTTGCTGATGGTATTTCCCCTTGAACTATTTTACAAAATATACAATCCATATGTCTCACCTCCTAGCAAAAGTTATTTAAACAAATCCTATCAAATAAGATAAGAGATAATTTACTAGATTAATTCTCCAATTATACCATCACCACTAATATTATTTAATCTACATGACAATATCTTTCCTGTTAATCTGGTATCTGATGATATAATAATCTTTATATAATTTTCGGTATAACCCATAAAAATTCCTTCTTTTTCCTCTTCGAATAATACTTTCATTTCTCTACCTAAATATTTTTCCATAAACTCAACCATACACTTCTCATCAAGTTCAGTTAGGATCTTACTTCTCTCTTCCTTCTTTTTAGGATCTACCTTACCACTAAGCATTGCTGCTTTAGTTCCTTTTCTCTCACTGTATTTGAATATGTGCATTTTAGATAGCTTAATTTCAGATAAGAATTTATATGTTGCTTCAAATTCTTCATCTGTTTCTCCAGGAAATCCCACTATTATATCTGTTGTAATAGCGGCATCTTCAAATGTATCTCTTATTCTGTCTACAACTTCCCTATATTCATCTGCAGTATATCTTCTATTCATTCTTTTTAACGTTTCATCACATCCACTTTGAAGGGAAAGGTGAAAATGCGGGCAAAAGCTTTTAACTGCTTTTAGTCTCTCAAGAACGCCTTCCGAGAAAAACATTGGTTCAATAGAACCTATTCTAATCCTTTCAAGTCCCTCTATCTTAGATAGAATTTCTACAACATCAACAAGATTTTCTGAACCTAGGTCTTTTCCATATGAAGATATATGAATACCTGAAAGTATCACTTCTTTGAATCCATTTTCAACAAGACCTTTAACTTGGTTTTCAATACTATCAATATCCCTACTTCTTACAGGACCTCTTGCGTATGGAATTAAACAATATGAACAATATCTATCACAACCATCTTGTATCTTTAAAAATGCACGTGTTTTATCATGATATTCATCAATTTCCATTTCTTCAAATTCTCTTACTGACATTATGTTATTAACATAATTTTTCTTTTCACTGGATAACTTATATTCATTTACAAAATCAACTATTTTTGATTTATCTGATGTTCCAACAACAATGTCAACTTCCTCTATTTCAGCTATTTCCTCCGGTGAAACCTGAGCATAACAACCCGCTGCTACAACAATAGCTTCTGGATTGATTTTCTTTGCTTTTCTAAGCATTTTACGAGACTTTTTGTCTCCTATATTTGTAACTGTACATGTATTTATAACATAAACATCTGCAAAATCTTCAAAGTCTACTACCTCATACCCGTTTTTAGTAAAACTTTCTGTTATTGCCTCTGTTTCATAAACATTCACTCTACAGCCAAGAGTATATAGGGCTACTTTTTTCATCTAATTCCTCCCATGTCTCCTAACTCATATAGTATTATAGTAGATGCAACAAATCCGGCTGTTTCTGTTCTGAGTATTCTAGGCCCTAGAGTTACAGGGTATACCCCTTTTTCTTTAGCATACTCTACTTCCTCTTCTTCAAATCCGCCTTCTGGACCAATAAATATAGCAATATTTTTAGCTTCAGACCCTTTTTCAGTTAGAATCCTTTTAAGCCCGACTCCTTCTTGATTTTCATATGGCATTACTGCTAAATCAAACTCATCTAAACTATCAATTGCATCCTTAAAACTAACAGGCTCTGATATATCTAAAATAACACCTCTACCACTTTGCTTTGCAGCTTCCTTTGATATTTTATTCCATCTCTCTATCTTATTAGAAATATCTCTAGCTTCCGTTTTTACAACTACCCTATTAGTAATTACTGCCCTAACTTCTGAAATTCCTATTTCAACTCCCTTTTGAACAATTAGGTCCATTTTCTGTGACTTTGGAAGTCCTTGAAATAGTGTAATTTTTATAGGGCTTTCTGTTGCGTTTTCGAATTTTTCTATAATCCTACATGAGACTTCTTTTTTATCTATTGTGTTAATTGAACAAATATACTCAACTCCAGATCCATCTGATATGTTAATTGTTTCATTTAGCTTTAATCTTAAAACCTTACCTATATGCTTAACATCATCACCTGTTATAAGTATATTATCATCATTTATGTTTTCCTTTGGTACGAAAAACTTATGCATAATCTCTCCTTACATTGGCTTAGCAGCGATTGCTACCCATTCTCCCTTTTCAGTTATCTCAATTACTTTAAATCCTTCTTTGTCTAATGCATTTAATACATCTTCTTTTCTTTCTCTAATTATACCTGATGTTATAAAGTATCCATCCTTATCAATAAAAGGCTTAATTATACTAGTTAAATAAACAACAACCTCAGCAATTATATTAGCAACCACTATATTTGCCTTTCCTTCTATAACATCAACAAGGTCTCCGTGTAATACTTCCACATTACTTATCTTATTAAAAGCTACGTTTTCCTTGGCTGAAGCTACCGCAACTTCATCAAGGTCAACACCTACTACTTCCTTTGCTCCAAGCTTTGATGAAACAATTGATAAAATTCCAGAACCTGTTCCTATATCAAAAACTCTATCACTTTCAGTTATATATTTCTCTAAAAGTTCAACACACATTGAAGTTGTTTCATGTGTTCCTGTTCCAAAGGCCATTCCTGGATCAAGTTCTACAACAAGGTCTGTCTCTTTAACTTCAACATCTTCCCAAATAGGTTTAATTAGTATTTTATTTCCTATTCTCAATGGTTTGTAGTACTTTTTCCATGATGTCGCCCAATCTTCTTCAAAAACATCACTTGTTGTAACAATTCCTCTTCCTACATCTATCCCCATTTCCTTGATTAGATCAATTTTTTCTTCTATATACTTAATAATTTCATCAATTTTTTCGTTCTCATTAAAATATCCCTTAACTACAGCAGCATCTGCACCAAATTCAAATATATTTACATCTGCAAAATCCCAACTTAATTTATCCTTTTGCTTAATATTTATATCTTCAGGGTCCTCAATGGCTACACCTTTAACATCCAATCCATAAAAAATACCTGAAATAGGTTCAATTGCTTCACTTTTAGTTATAACCTTTACTTCAAACCATTTACCGTCCAAAATATCATCTCCTTATGAGTCTACAAATTCTATATTATTATACATTAATTAAACTGTTTAAAAAAGTATTATTCTTCCCCTTTACGGAACTTGCCAATATGTAAAATTTCACTTAAATCCATTCTTTCTGATGGAACTTCTTTAACCCTTAAATCCTCAGGAAGAATATTAACATCTCCTTGTTTTCCCATAGCAACCAAGGTTACTATGTCATAATTATATGGTACATTTAATACTCTTCTGGCCCTTGTCATATTAAATCCACCTATTCCTCTTGTTATAAGTCCTCTACTTTGAGCCTCAATAGTTAAGTATCCCCATGAAGCACCTACATCAAACATATGCCAATAGTTTTCACGAGTATTATGCTTAAATCTTCTCTTAGATAAAAATGCAATAAGTACAGGTGCATTATCTGCCCAAACTCTATTACTTTTATCAATTAAATCCCTCATAACCTTTAGATCTTCTTCTTCAAAGGCAATAATGTATCTCCAAGGCTGCTCATTATAGCATGAAGGTGCAAGCCTTGCAGCTTCAAGCACTCCATAAATGTCGTCAATGTTCACCTTTTCATTACTAAAGGCTCTTGGAGACCATCTTCTTTGTATTTCATCTAAAACATTATATTTTACATCTCTACACAATAAAATCACTTCCTAGTCCTATTATTCATTAATAATATTCTAACATAAAAAAACACTTATTTTTACATAATATAAAATTGAACAAAATGATAAAGCCCTACATAAAAATTCTAAAATCTTCACATAGGACTTTATATTAACTACTTTTACTCATTTTCTTTCTTAGTGTTAAAAGCACCCTTTATTTTATCCTTTAGGGATTTTTTCGTGTCCACCAATTCTCCAAATTCATCAGCAAGCTTCTCTAAAAGTTCCCTTTGCTTTTCAGTAAGCTTTGTTGGAATTTCAACTCTTACTTCAGCATAAAGATCCCCCTTGCCAGTGCCTCTAACACTTTGGATTCCGTCGCCTTTTAACTTAATAATCTTACCATTTTGAGTTCCAGGCTCTATTTTATGCTTTTTATCACCTGTAAGTGTCGGTATCTCAACCTCTCCACCAAGTGATGCTTTAACAATTGATATTGGTAAATCACAGAATATATCTGTTCCTCTTCTTTTAAATATTGAGTGATTTCTCACCTTGATATTTATATAAAGGTCCCCTGATGGTCCACCATTATATCCTGGTTCACCTTGTCCTCTTAAAGGAATAGTGTTACCATTATCAACACCTGCAGGTATATTAATACTAACAACCTTACTCTTTCTAATTCTTCCAGTTCCTCTACAATGACTACATGGACTTTCTATCTTCTTTCCTTCTCCTCCACAAGCATCACATGTTGTAACACTTACAAAGCTTCCAAAAGGAGTATTTTTTTGAACCTGTACTTGTCCTGAACCATTACATTTCGAACATGTTTTAGGAGAAGTTCCCTTAGCAGCTCCTGACCCTGAACATTCCTCACATTTTTCATTTCTATTTATCTCAATTTCTTTTTTAACTCCGAAAGCTGCTTCTTCAAATGTAAGTAAAATAGTAGTTTCAAGATCATTTCCTCTTCTTGGACCATTTTTTGTTCTTCTAGAACTTGATCCTCCAAACATATCAAATATATCACCAAATATGTCACCAAAGCCTCCAAAGCCTTCATAGCCACCGCTAAATCCACCAAATCCTGATCCATCAAAATCCGCTGTACCAAATTGATCATATCTAGCCTTCTTTTCAGGATCTGATAGAACTTGGTAGGCTTCATTTACTTCTTTAAACTTGTCCTCAGCTTCTTTATTACCTTGGTTTTTATCTGGATGATACTTTATCGCCATTTTTCTAAAAGCTTTTTTTATTTCATCTTCACTAGCACCTTTTTCAAGTCCTAACACAGCATAATAGTCATTAGTTGCCATATGTTCACCATCCCTTACATTAAGTAAGGAGGGATATTTCCCTCCTTATATTATTTATCCTTTACATCAAAGTCAGCATTGATTTCTCCGTCGTTTTGAGTAGCACCTGCAGCATTTGGATCAAATCCTCCTTGACCTGCTCCCCCTGCTTCTTGATACATCTTAGCTGAAACTTCGTAGAATTTCTTAGTAAGTTCTTCATTAGCAGCCTTAATAGCTTCAAGGTCATCTCCTTGTAGCTTTTCCTTAAGCTCTGCAACCTTTGCTTCTATTTCTGATTTTTCTTCAGCCGAAATCTTATCACCTAATTCTTTAAGTGCATTTTCAGTTTGATATACCATTGATTCTGCAGTATTCTTAGTTTCAATTGATTCTTTTCTCTTCTTATCTTCTTCAGCATACATTTCAGCTTCTCTAACAGCCTTATCTACTTCATCATCTGAAAGGTTAGTTGAAGCAGTAATTGTTATATCTGCCTTCTTTCCAGTAGCCTTATCCTCAGCTGAAACATTTACTATACCATTAGCATCTATATCAAATGTTACTTCGATTTGAGGAATTCCTCTTGGAGCTGGTGCAATTCCTGAAAGTTGGAATTTACCTAATGACTTATTGTCATTTGCCATTTGTCTCTCACCTTGAACAACATGTATTTCAACTGATGTTTGACCATCTGCAGCTGTTGAGAATACTTGGCTCTTCTTAGTTGGAATAGTAGTATTTCTAGGAATAAGTGCAGTTGCAACCCCTCCTAAAGTTTCAATTCCAAGTGAAAGAGGTGTAACATCTAGTAGTAGAACATCCTTAACATCTCCTGTTAATACACCTGCTTGAATTGCAGCACCTAAAGCTACACATTCATCTGGATTAACTCCCTTTGATGGTTCTTTTCCTGTAAAGTTCTTTACAGCGTCTTGAACTGCTGGTATTCTTGTTGATCCACCAACTAAAACTACCTTTTCTACATCATTAATTGAAAGACCTGCATCCTTTAGTGACTTTTCAATAGGTACTAAAGTTCTCTTTACAAGATCAGCTGTTATTTCATCGAACTTAGCTCTTGTTAAATTAATATTAAGGTGCTTTGGTCCTGTTTGATCAACTGAAATGAATGGTAGATTAACTTCAGTTGAAGTAAGTGATGAAAGCTCTATCTTAGCCTTTTCAGCAGCTTCCTTAAGTCTTTGCATTGCCATATTATCTTGTCTTAGGTCTAGTCCTGTATCATTTTTAAAGGTATCAGCAAGATAGTTTATAATTCTATCATCAAAATCGTCTCCACCAAGCTTTGTATCACCGTGTGTAGCTAATACTTCAAATACTCCATCACCAATTTCTAGTATTGATACGTCAAATGTACCTCCACCTAGGTCATATATAAGGATTTTATGATTTCCTTCTCCCTTATCAAGTCCATAAGCAAGTGATGCTGCTGTTGGCTCATTGATAATTCTTTGTACATTAAGTCCTGCAATTTTTCCAGCATCCTTAGTTGCTTGTCTTTCACTATCATTAAAGTATGCAGGTACTGTAATTACAGCATCTGTAACTGTTTCACCAAGATAGCTTTCTGCATCAGCCTTAAGCTTTGAAAGAATCATAGCTGAAAGTTCTTGCGGTGAATAATCTTTCCCATCTATATTTACCTTGTGGTCAGTTCCCATATGTCTTTTTATTGATATTATTGTTTTATCTGGATTAGTTATTGCTTGTCTTTTTGCAACTTGCCCAACTATTCTTTCTCCATCTGGCTTAAATCCAATAACTGATGGAGTAGTTCTTGCTCCCTCTGAGTTTGCTATTACAACTGGTTCTCCACCTTCCATAACAGCTACACATGAATTAGTTGTTCCTAAATCTATTCCTATTACTTTTCCCATAAAAGATTTCCTCCTTAAATTTAGAAAAATTAATTAAATAATCTTAAATATTTTTAATTTAGTTTGCCACCTTTACCATACTGTGACGAATTACTTTATCTTTATATGTATATCCCTCTAAAAGAACTTCTACAACTTCATTATCTCCATATGCATCATCATCAATGTGCATAACAGCATTATGAAGGTTAGGATCAAATTTCTCTCCCTTTGATGGAATTAGGGATACACCTTCTTTTTCTAAAATGTCCTTGAACATTTTTAGAATCATTTCAAGTCCTTCTTTTAGTGCACCTTCTTCATCTGAATGCTCAAGTGCTCTTTCTAGATTATCTAAAACAGGTATAATCTTCTCAATTGAAGTTCTAAATCCTTCATCAAATAGTCCTTCTTTTTCTTTTTGAGTTCTTTTTCTGAAGTTATCATATTCAGCCTTTGTTCTTTTAAGTAAATCTAAGTACTCTTCACACTCAGCTTCTTTTTTCGATAACATTTCTTTGATATTTTCACTACTTTCTTCTGTAGATTCATCAGCACATTTACCTTCAGTATCTACAGTATCTAGAAGCTCTTCAACATCTTCTAGATTTTCGTTAAGGTTTTTATCCTCCATAAAAGTCACCCTCTCAAATATATTTTTAAGGTGTTAATCCTCATAAGTTGTCTTTAAAACATCATTTAGTATATCTGTAAAACATTTCAGAACACCCATAACTCTAGAATAATTCATTCTAGTAGGTCCTATTACTCCTATACTTCCTACAGGTTTTTGGTTTATGCTATAAGTAGCTTTAACAATACTATACTTCTTGACCTCATCTATATCGTTTTCATCTCCTATTGATATTTCCAAAGGGTTTTCTGTTCCAATAAAAATTTTTCTTAACATATCACCATCTTCAACTAAAGATAGAAATTCCTTAGCTTTTTCAACATCGTTATATTCAGCATGGCTAAATATATTAGAAGCTCCTGAAAGATATAGTTTTTGTTGGTTTGTTTTAAGACTATCATATAATAGTGGTATTATTGAGTTTAATATTTCATTATATCCTTTTAATTCCTCTTGTATAGATGATATAACCGAAAGATTAATGTCCTCAACTGTTAATCCACATAATTTTTCATTTAACATACTGCTAATTTTCAGTAACATATCAGGTGATATTGGTCTTGGTAGTTTTATCATAACATTTTTAATCTGTGCCATATCTGTTACAACAACCGCAACTATTTCACTTTCATTTACTGGTATTAGCTTCAAAGATACTATTACACTTTTACTCACTGATGGAGTAATAATTGCTGCTGTGTAGTTTGTAACTTCAGATATAAGCTTTGCAGTTCTTTTTATCAACTTATCTACTTCATTAATAGTAGATAAGTGTATATAGTTTTTAATAAGCTCTATTTCTTCCTTCGTTGGGCTTCCAATTTCCATAAGCTTATCTACATAGAACCTATATCCTTTATCAGAGGGTATTCTCCCTGCTGAAGTATGTGGTTGTTTAATAAGTCCTAATTCTTCTAAATCAGCCATTTCATTTCTTATAGTTGCAGAGCTAAATCCAACTTCATACTTTTTTGCTATAGTTCTAGATCCTACAGGCTCGCCTGTTTGTATATAGTCCCTAACAATTGCGCTTAATATGGCTTTTTTTCTATCACCTATTTCCATATTATCACCTCGTTTATTAGCACTCATTATCAAGGAGTGCTAACGATTACATTTTTAAAATATCACTATTATTCTTTTTTGTCAAGGGATAATAGTGATATTTAAATTTTTATATTTAATTAATAAACTCTACAAATACGCTATTAGATAGATTAACTCCTTTTCTCGATAGCATAATTTTATCACCATCTTCTATAATAAGACCTTTATCCTTAAGAGAATTTATTTGATCACTATATATTGAATATATTGGCTTCTTAAATCTTTTCTCGAACTCTAATTTACTTATTCCATCAATAAGTCTAAGTCCTAAAAACATAAATTCTTCTATAGCAGATGATTCATCTATAATTTCTTCACTCTCTATTGGAGATTCTTCAAGATTTATATACTTTATATAATTATTAACAGAATATGCATTACTAAACCTTTTATTATCTATATATGAGTGGGCACCAGCACCTACACCGATATATTCTTCACATTTCCAATAACATTTATTATGAGAGCACTCAAATTTATCTTTTGCAAAATTTGATATTTCATACCATTTATAACCTTTTGACTGCAAATAATCTATTAGATAATCATACATTTCTCTTTCAACATCCTCATCAACTACTTCAAGTTTCCCCTTTTCTTGCATAGCATAAAAAGGGGTTCCTTCTTCTACTATAAGACTATATGCTGATATATGTTCAGGATTTAAGTTAGTTACTATTTCTAAGCTTTCCTTAAAATCCTCAAATCTTTGATTTGGTACTGCAAACATAAGGTCTATATTTATATTATCAAATCCCACTTCTCTTGCCATATTATATCCATCTAAAAATTCATTAAAATTATGAATTCTTCCAAGGGATTTTAGTATTTTATCATTGGTTGATTGTAGTCCAATGGAAAGTCTATTTACACCATACTTTTTCATAATACTAAGATTATCTTTTGTTAGAGTTCCTGGATTACATTCTACTGAAAATTCTACTGGGGAAAACTTTTCAAGTGACTTTAAAAGAAGTTCTAGATTCTGAATAGATAAAATGGTGGGAGTACCCCCACCAATAAATATTGTTTTAAATTTATATTCTGATACTGTACTAATTTCCTCTAAAAGTGCCTTAATATACTCATCTTCAAGTTCTCTATTTTCATATGAGTTAAAATCACAATATAGACACTTTCTAGCACAGAAAGGTATGTGAATATAAAGTGATTTCATTAACACTCTACCTTTAACACAGCCATGAAAGCTTCTTGAGGAACTTCTACTGTACCTATTTGTTTCATTCTCTTTTTACCTTCTTTTTGCTTTTCAAGAAGCTTCTTCTTTCTTGAAATATCTCCACCATAGCACTTTGCAAGTACGTCTTTTCTCATTGCTCTAACTGTTTCTCTAGCTATAATTTTTGCTCCAACAGCTGCCTGAATAGGAATTTCAAACATTTGTCTTGGAATGATTTCCTTAAGCTTTTCTGCTATAGCACGTCCCCTAGCATATGCTCTTTCTTGAGGTACTATTTGAGAAAGTGCATCTACATTATCTCCATTCAGAAGTATATCCAGCTTAACAAGCTTTGATTCCTTATATCCTGTTAATTCATAGTCTAGGGAAGCATATCCTCTTGTTTTAGACTTTAATGTATCAAAGAAATCAAAAATAATTTCATTAAGAGGTATGTCATAGTGAAGCACTACTCTAGTAGTTTCTAGATATTCCATTGTTTTAAATACCCCTCTTCTATTTTGGCAAAGATCCATAACAGGTCCTACGTAATCTGAAGGAGCTATAATTGATGCCTTAACCATAGGTTCTTCCATATAATCTATCTCAGCTGGATCAGGCATATTCGTTGGATTAGTAAGTTCTATTAACTCTCCATTAGACTTAGTTATTTTATAAATAACAGAAGGTGCAGTAGTTACAAGATCAAGATTAAATTCTCTTTCTAGTCTCTCTTGTATAACCTCCATATGAAGTAGTCCAAGGAATCCACATCTAAAACCAAATCCTAGAGCTATAGATGTTTCAGGTTCAAATGTTAATGCAGCATCATTAAGCTGAAGTTTTTCTAAAGCTTCCTTAAGTTCATTATACTTAGCCCCATCCGTTGGATAAATACCACTATATACCATAGGAATAGCAGGTCTATATCCAGCAAGTGGCTCCTTTGCAGGATTTGATGCAAGTGTTACTGTATCACCAACTCTTGCGTCACGAACATTTTTTATACTACCAGTTACATAACCAACCTCACCAGCTTTAAGCTCTGGTACTTCTATGCAGCTTGGTGCAAATATACCTACTTCTGTCACTTCATAGTCTTTTCCAGTAGACATAAATCTTATTTTATCACCTTTTTTAACGCTACCTTCTTTTACTCTTATATATGAAACAACACCTTTATACTGGTCATAATAACTATCAAAAACAAGAGCTCTTAACTGAGCATCTTCATCTCCACTTGGTGCTGGTAGTTTTTCAACTATTGCTTTTAAAACATCCTCTATACCAAGTCCTACCTTAGCAGATATTAAAGGAGCATTTTCACATTCAAGTCCTATAATATCCTCAACTTCCTTTTTAATTTCGTCAGGTCTTGCACTTGGAAGATCTATTTTATTAATAACTGGAAGAATTTCAAGGTCATTATCAAGTGCCAAGTAACAATTTGCAAGGGTTTGAGCTTGAATACCTTGAGTTGCGTCTACAACCAATATAGCCCCTTCACATGCAGCAAGACTTCTTGAAACTTCATAATTAAAGTCTACATGTCCCGGAGTATCTATAAGATTCATTACATATTCCTGTCCATCCTCACCTTGATATACAAGTCTAACTGCTTGAGACTTTATAGTTATTCCTCTTTCTTTCTCAAGATCCATAGTGTCAAGTACTTGACTATCCATTTCTCTCTTAGTCAAAGTACCTGTCATTTCTATTAATCTATCTGCAAGCGTTGACTTACCGTGGTCTATATGTGCTATAATACTAAAATTTCTTATTTTACTTTGTCTTCCACTAGACATACTATTCCTCCTTAAGCGATCTATATATTAAGCTAACTTTTATCAAATAATTACACTAAATTATAACACAAATGTCAAGGCCACTGTCAATATAAACAGAATTCTTGAATCACATAGATTTAACTCACTCCGACTCTTAGAAGTCGTTATCCAAAAGCTTAACTTTCCTTATAAAATCACTTATATAAGATATAGGGTAGCATAGGCTCTATGTCTACTTTATGGAATTAGCTAGTGCTTTAGCTATTATATCTATAGTTTTTAATGACTCCTCTAGACTATTTCCATCTGACCCTATTTCAATTAAAACTACATTTGGTGAAAGATCCTGATTAAAGATTGCATTTTTCTTATAAAGTATTCCTCTTGAAAGCTTCGGATAAATTTTTTCAATTTCTGAATTTATCCTTCCTGCAGCTTCCTCACTTTTCTTTATATTTTTATTTTTGCTACCTATTACAAACATAGGCCTTGAGTATTTTTCACCATTTATAACAGCAGTTGTTTTGTTAACATCGATTCCACCATCTCTATGAAGATCTATAATTATTTTAAAATCTTTATTTTCTTTTAAATACTTTTGCATAGTAGGTCTAGATTTTGCATATGCACCTTCTCTTTTTGGTACGTCATGAATTGTTTTATCATGAATTGTTGCAATTCCATAATTCTCTTCCAATTTCTTTTCAAGTTCATCCCCAAGCTTTGCTACAGTTTTTGTAAGGTCAGTTGTGAAGTTTTGTCCCTTAGCTTTAGATGGATTGTATCCTTCAGTAGTGTGAGTATGATATATAAAAACCTCAGGCTTACTATGATTAAGCTTTTTTGCAGGAGTAGGTGATGACTTATTAGGTTTAACCTGTTGTATATTATCTTTTTTAATATTTTCTTTATTTTCTTTCTTTGCTACAATTATTGGTTCTTCTTCTTCACCCTTAATTTTACTTATATCCACAAGACCGAGTATCGGAATTTGAGAAGATAAGAAGTTCCTTGGAGTTGACAAATCAAGTCCAGTAAGATTCCTAACTATGTAACTTGTAAGATCAACATTTTCTTCATCCTCATGGGTATTTTTAGCTACATACTGTTCTAAAGCACCATTAGACTTTCCAAGCACCTGTACAAATATATTTTTTGAATTTTCGCTAAGACCTCTTGCTAATAATGGTAAAAAGATTTTTGCCATAAGCATTAAGCCTATAATAAAAACTATTAATTTACTAATGATATCTCTATTACTTCCTTTTAACATAACCAATTCATCCCCTTAGTGTGGTTTATGTAATATAGTTATGTTAAGAAAGAGTGATATATTACAATTTTAAATCCTTCTTTAGAAAAGATATCTATCTATATCATTTAAATCTATTGATGGGTGAAGGGATATATTTATACTATTAGCTATAATTTTTGCAAGGTCCTCAATTAAAGCATCTATATCCTTAGGAGTTACTAACATATTACTTGAATATGGGCTTAAAACACCTTTTATCATATTATATTTCTCTTCCTTATCTAAGGATTTAAGCATGTTATAAAACCCCTTTGTTTCTGAATTATTCTTTGTTTCTTCAATTAGCGAATCAATCATAGAATCTATAGTATCATTTGCAAGGGTCGCAGCATCTACAACTGTTGGAACACCTATTGCTATTACAGGAACTCCAAGTGTTTCCTTAGATAATTCCATTCTTTTATTTCCAACTCCCGCGCCAGGTGCAATACCTGTATCTCCTATTTGGATAGTTCTAGCAACTCTTTCTACCTTTCTTGCAGCTAGTGCATCTATTACAATAACTACATCTGGCTTTGTCTTTTCAACAAGTCCCTTAACTATTTCTGCAGTTTCTATCCCTGTAATTCCAAGAACACCAGGTGCTAATGCTGCAACAGGATTAATTCCTTCCTCTAGTTCATCTGGCATGTATTCCTTAAGGTGTCTTGTAATCATTAGCTTTGAAATAACCTTAGGACCTAATGCATCAGGTGTCACATGCCAATTTCCAAGACCTATTACAAGAGTTTTAAGATCTTTTTTTACATCTACAATTTTAAGAATTTCCTCTGAAAGAGCCCTAGTTAAATCCTCATGTAGGTCTACATCATAATGCTTTACCTCTGGAATTTCCATAGTTATATATGTTCCCTTAGGCTTTTTAATTGCCTTTTCTCCTTTTTCATTAAGGACATTAACCGTTACTATTCTTATTCCTCCAAGCATTCTCTTTGTATCGACGGATACACCTTCTATTTCTACTTCCCTATTCTTGTTATATATTTCCCTAGCTTCAACAGCTAAATCTGTACGTGGATTAAACATAAACTACCTCCTTAGCTTTTATATAAACTTAAGAGTAGTGTGTGCAAAAACTTTATTAATTAAACGAAAAAATAGCTACAACTTCTAATAAGTTGTAGCTATTTTATACAGGTCAATAAATTCACCTTTAAATGTAAAATAAATATAAAATAATGATGACTCATATTTATTATATGGTAGTTTTTATAGTTTTGCAATTTCAACTTACATTTGATAATAAATTTTTATAATATAAAAATACATATTTCTCTAACTATAAATTTTCATATATTATATTTATTATTTATACTTACAATACTATTGATATTGGTCTTTTAAAATGCTATAATACCGATTAGTTGATGTAATGTTGACCATCCGCGAATTAGATTCCCCACAATCTATTGTGTTTCAAACTATTTAATTTTGAGGAGGACACTACGATGGCAAATATTAAGTCTGCAATGAAAAGAATAAAGGTAATAGAAAAGAAGACACTAAGAAACAAGATGGTAAAGACATCTGTTAAAACTTCAGTTAAGAAGTTTGAAACAGCTCTTGCTGCTGGAAACGTTGAAGAAGCAAAGGCTCTTCTATCAGCAGCTTCTTGTGAAATCGACAAGGCTGCTTCAAAGGGAATTCTTCATAAGAATGCAGCTTCAAGAAAGAAGTCAAGACTTTCAATTGCTCTTAACAAAGCAGCTAACTAATTGTATATTTAGTTACAAAATAAAAACAGGTAGACTCTCAACTACCTGTTTTTTCTGTTTTAAAGAAGAATTCTATTTATTTACATATCCTAAGAATTAAAAGTTCAAGTCCAAGTTCAGGATATACCCTTCCACTTTTAATATCATAATCAGTACTTAGCGCATCATTTAAAACAAGTTTAATATCTTTTTCATCCCATGTGGATATAATTTTTACTATTCCTTTATATGCAAACTCCTGAATTTTCAACTTAGACATTATCTCTCGAGGGTTAATCCCATCCCCTAGTAAAAGCTTAACAGAATAAAGTATCCTAAATTGTCTGATTATCATAAACATTATTTTTGCATAGGGCTCACCTTGAAGAACAAGCGTATCTAGAATTTCCAGTGCACCTCTAGCATTCCTTTTAAACATGTAATCAGACATTTTAAATATGTTACTTTCCGCTGTTTTATGGATAATATCATCTATATCACTTCTATCAATTACATTCCTATCTCCTGTATAATCTACAAGTTTTTGTAATTCCTTTTCCATATTATCTATAGAATTTGAAATTTCAGATGCCAAGTAAAATATATCTGACTTATTAATTGACTTGCCATTTCCCTTTAAGAAGTCCTCAATCCAAGCACTTAATTCCTTTCCATAGGATGGAATCTTGTATTCTACAAGTGTTCCTAAATTAGATGCTACCTTTAATATTTGATTTGTTTTATCAATTAAATCTAAGTGTGTTATAAGAAGTATAGTGTATTCCGGAATATCCTTAGCATACTCTAAAATTTCCTTTAAAAGTATCTTTGATGTAGAGTCTATATTCTCAAGTAGAAATCCAGCAGATTTTATATGTACCACTCTAATTGTAGCCATAACAGGAATGGTTTCACATGCATTTTTTATAATACCAATATTTATACTATTCCCCTCAATTTCAACTAGGTTTAGTTCACATAAGTTATCTACTAAACTCTTTATATACTTTTCACTGTTCCTAATCTTTTCTTTATCATTACCATGAATTAAAACAAAGTTTCCAAGTTTATTATCTCTTTTTAAGTTTTGTAAGTCTTTAAGAGATTTAACCTGCATCCTAATCCCCCCTAGTTATTAAATTTAACCTTATATCCTAATGAATTTACTATGTAAACTATATTTCCATTTTTATCTGTTCTAAATACCTTTATATTTCTTTTATGAAATGAATCCATGCACTCTTTAGAAGGGTGTCCGAAATTATTGTTTCCCACTGTTATAACAGCGGTTTCAATATCTGTATTATTAAACATATCTTCACTTACAGAATACTTTGACCCATGATGTGGTACCTTTAAAACATCATAGTCCCCTTTTATAATATCCATTTCATCCTTTGTCGCATCTCCTGTAAAAAGAGCATTAAAATTCTTATATACTAACTCTATAATTAAGGAATTCTTATTTTCATCTTGCTTTTTAGAGGCTATACTAGGGGATAATATTTTAAAATTAACCCCGGAGACATTAAGTATATCCCCTTTTAAAGTTCCTATATAATCCTTATTTTCAGACCCTTCATGGGATATTTTGTTATTTATAGGCATATTTTTCTCAATATATTCTACTCCACCTGAATGATCATCATGAAAATGGCTTATAATGAGATAATCAATTTTTGAATATCCAAGCTTTTTTATATATGGTATAACCTTGGACTTTGCAGCTATGTAATCTTTATTAGCATTTCCTGTATCAATTAACATAGACCCTCTACCTGGAAGTTCGATAAAAATACTATCACCTTGACCAACATTTATAAAATGAACCTTTAAGTTATTTATATTTATAGACCCCTGAACTAAAACAATAGAAACAGCGAGTACAATAGCAGTATACCTATAAAACTCTTTTTTAAATTTAATCAGTTTTGCGATTGATAGAATAACAATGTAATAAGAAATCATAAAAATAACTGTAGGTTGTCCTGTGTAAATCAAGGGATTTATTTTTCCAAATACTCCAATTAAATATAGAGTAATATCTCCTAAAAATATTACCGGGTAAAGAATCATAGTAAATGGTATTATAGCATATAGAAAACAAGATATGAAACCTAAGATTGTTATAAGTGAAACTACAGGTCCTAAAAGCACATTTACGAATAATGAAATTAAAGAAAAATAACCTTTATTATAAATAATAATAGGAAATGTAAGTATAGTGCTTGAAATCGTTGCAGAAACTTCATCTTTAAAAAGCTTTGTATATCCTTCCACCTTTGATAATATATCATTACTAAATAAAGAAATAGAAAGAGTAGCTAAATATGAAAATATAAATCCTAAATTATATACATAAAATGGATTTATTGAAAGCATTAAAAACGCTGCAAATGCCAATGCATTAAGTGTAGAATATCTCTTTTCTAGTAGTCTACCTATAATAACAATAGTTATCATTATAAAGGCCCTTGTAATAGATGGATCAAATCCAGTAATTGAAACATAAATACCACATATAAAAAGGCTAATAATTAGCCTTTTCCTCATTTTTAAATTTTTAGTCAAAATCATTACAACTGCATATATTATTGCAACATTAAATCCAGAAACAGCAATAATATGAACAATATCTAGTTCGTTAAAAGTTTGCATATCCTCCTCTGTAATATCAGATCTATATCCTGTTATTATGCCAGACACAAATGCACCTGCACTTTTATCTACACTAGTTAACCCTGTATTAATTTTGTTTTTTATTTTAATAGGTAAATTCAAATAATTTATCTCTTTATCTACACTAATAATTCTTCTTAGTGACCCATATGAAGCGAGTCCTCTTGAAGCCATATTATTTTCTCTATATTGCAGTTTTTCCTTCAACTTCCCATTTATAATAACATAATCTCCAAGCTCCACTTTATCTTTGACTTGTACATAACTAGAAATAAAAAAAGTAACTTTATAACCTATTTTATTATTTTTAATAGTTATACTGTCATCTTTCACATCTACAATCATACCATCAAACTCTCTATATTCAGATATCACCTTATATTTTTTATCGATTACAACTTTATTTGTTAACACTGTAACTCCTCCAACTATAAAAAAAACATAAAAAATTAACCATATTATGTTCTTTTTTAATATTGTAATTAAAGATGCTGTTAATAGTAGAGTTAAGCCCATAATTATGAGTATTTTGTATGTATCAAAATATCTAAATGCTAATATACCTATTATAAAAAAGGGAATTAACATATATATTCTAAACTTCATAAAAGCACTCCTTACTACCTTTAATCTTATTTAGATTATATCCATATAAGGAAGTTTAAACGGACTAGTCTACATTATATATCTTTATATTGGAAATCAAATATTCTTAAATTCCTATTTAACAAATTATAATTAGTGTTATAATTATTTTGATAGCAAAATATTTTCCTTTATTCAGAAAAATATTTTCAGATTTTGAACTTCGACTTTAGCACTTTACTAGAATTAAGGGGGAGCTCCTATGCTTTTTGAAGGAAAAGATTTTTTTGTTGATATTACTGATGTTGATGATTTAATTGAAATCACTAAAGTATATAACTCAAACAAAAATTTCTTGGTAAACCATATGGATAAAGAAGTTATTACATATGACTGGTTACTTGAAGATGTAAAGGGAATGAAAAATGCTGGATTTTCACCTTGTAAAATAGTAGATAAATGTACAGGTAAAATCTTTGGCCTCATAGAGTTTAAAATATCTAATGAAACATATCTATCTCTTTTAATGTTACATTGCGATTATTTAAATCAGGGATTAGGCAGTCTCATTTTCCATGAATTTGAAAAATATATAAGGACAACAAAAAGTACCGCTATAAGAATTGATGTTGTTACAAGTTATGATAGAAATGTTTTGAACTTTTGGAGAAAAAATGGGTTTTCAAAGCTTAAAGATATTGAGCTAAGCTGGGGACAAAAAACTTTATCCGCTGCTCTTATGAAAAAGGGCATAATATAAAAAAGAGTCGATAAATCTAATCGACTCTTTTTTATTTATTAAAATAAATCTTCAAAGAATAATCCAATTCTTTTTAGTATACCAACCTTTTTAATATCAGAAGTTGAAATTAAATCTTCTTCAACAGTTGAACCGTCTATTTTTATACTTAGACTTCCAACAACCTCTCCTTTTTTTATATTACCTTTTAAACCCTTTATAAGAGTTGCCTTTGTCTCTACTTTACTATTTTTCTTAAGAAGATAATAAATATCATCTCCTACACTTGAAGGTATTATTCCACCTTTATGATACTTACTTTTTATATTAAAACCTTGTTTTTTACTTATTACTTTCCTATTTTCAAAGTTAACTTCTCCATACTTTAATAATTTTTTATTTACATTTGTTCTATCAGTATCAGAATTCGAACCTAAAGTTACTGCAATTAACCTAAAGGGTTTATTATTATTAGATGTCCCTGATATCCCCTCTGTAGAAGCTAAGCAATATCCTGCCTCAGTTGTATGCCCTGTTTTTAGACCATCTACAGATTTTACAATTGGTAATAACTTATTAGTATTAGGATATGTGATGTTTTTATAAGTATAGCTTCTTTTAGATGTTATTTTTAATGTATCTGGATATTCATCAATTATCTTTTTAGCTAAAACAGCAGTTTCATAAGCAGTTGTAGTGTTATAAACTTTTTTACCCTTAGACTCCTGGGTTAATCCACTTGTGTTTATGTAATTTGTTCTATTTAATCCTAATTCTTTAACCTTAGAATTCATTAAGTTTAAAAAATTTTGACCTGTAGAGTGTTCTACTACTTTTTCTAATTGAATTGCACTGTCATTAGCAGACATAATTAGAAGTGATTCTAATAAATCCTTAATAGTTAAAACATCTCCTTTTTTCAGTCTAAGTTGAGTCCCATCCTCAGGCACTATACTAAAATCAGCATCTACTGTTATTTTTTTAGATAAAGGAGTATTAGTTTTCTTTAAGTAATCCCTTATAACATAATATGTCATAAGTTTAGTTACTGAAGCTTGCCCTAGAATCCCATCCTTGTTATTTTCATACAAAACTTTTCCTGTAGTGGCATCAATTAAAACTGCCGCCTTAGTATTATAATCCTTTAGATCAATACTTGCATGAACTACTGCTACTGGGGATATTATGTAAAATAGTGTTATTACTACAACACATAGAAATAAATATGGTTTCTTTAGTCTCCCACTCACCTTTCTCCCTACTTTCTTAATATTTAATTACTCTAAAAAGAGGTAACCCTATTTAGTTTCCTCTTAATAACTTCTATTTTATTTAAAAAATTAATTTAAAGAGCTTATTATTTGTTCAATCTTCTCTCTACATTTTCTACCGCAGCAACTTCCCGATCCTGCTCCTGTTTTAGCTTTTATATCTTGAAAAGTTAAAGCACCTTTTTTAACTGCTTCTTTAATTGTTCTACGTGATGTGCCTGTACATACACATACTTTAGTTAATTTATCAAGAACCTCTTCTCTTAATTCGTCTCCCATAAAGTACTTCCTCTCAATATTAATATATTAATACTTGAATTTTATATTATTTTCACATTGTTTACAACAACAAAAACATTACAATTAAATCATTATTTAAAATATGAAAATATTTAAAAAGGTTCAGAGACTTTAACTCTCTGAACCTTTTTTAATAAAATTAAGTTTGCCATTAAATTATTCTATTTATTTTATAATGTTGAATTAATATTTTTTTCTTTATGATATACTATAGACTCTTCCCCTACAAGCTCCATAAATCCCATTTGTCTAAGAACCTTTCTAGGCTGCTCCTGTACATTTATAAGTTTTATTTTTACTCCCTTATTTTTGCACATTTGGTACACTCTCTCTAAAGCGTCAATAGCTGTTGAGTCCATTGCAGTAGTATTTATTAAATCAAGAATTAAAACGTCATAATCAGGAGTAACTTCCTTCATAACCTCTAGAAACTTTTGTACAACACCAAAGAAAAATGGTCCATGTATTTCATAAATCAAAACCTTATCTTTAGATGTATTCTCATCTTTCCTAATAACTTCATTATTTAATTCATTACTTTCTTTATCATCTTTAACACACTCTATTTTAGTAGTATCAGCCATACTTTTCATAAATAAGAAGGCAACAAGAACCATTCCTACTTCTATTGCAACAACTAAGTCAAATATTACTGTTAATGAAAATGTGATTAATAGAACTGCAGTATCACTTTTTGGTGCCTTTAAAAGTGATGCAAATGTTCTCCACTCTCCCATATTATATGAAACAATAATTAGTATCGCTGCTAGAGTCGTCATTGGTATTAACTTTGCAAGTGGCATAAAAATTAACATTATTAAAAGCAATGTTATAGCATGTACAATTCCTGAGATAGGGCTTCTTCCCCCATTTTTTATATTTGCTGCTGTTCTAGCTATAGCTCCTGTTGCAGGAATTCCACCAAAAATACCTGAGAAGATATTCCCAACTCCCTGAGCTATAAGTTCCATATTAGAATCATGCTTCCCGCCTATCATACCATCTGCTACAACCGCAGATAATAGCGATTCAATAGAAGCAAGTATTGCAATTGTTATTGCAGGTCCAATTAAAACTTTAATCTGAGCAATATCTATATTAGGAAATGTTGGCATAGGAATTGAGGATGAAATACTTTCAAAACTACTTCCTATTGTTGCAACCTGTAGGTTAAAAACCTGTACTAAGATAGTTGTAAAAATAAGTGCGACTAATGAACCTGGAATTGTTCTGTTAATCCTAGGCCAAAAAATCATTATAAAGATTGCAATTAATCCAACTAAAAGAGCAGTTATATTTATTGAATTCATACTTTCAAAATATACTTGCCACTTTGGAATAAATTCAGATGGAACATCCTTAATATCAAGGCCTAAAAAGTCTTTTACCTGTGTCGATAAAAGTGTTATAGCTATTCCAGCTGTAAAACCTACAGTTATTGGATATGGTACAAATTTTATAACACTGCCAAACTTGAACAGTCCTAAACCTATCATGATTATACCTGCCATAATAGTGGCAATGATAAGTCCATTTAATCCATGTGTTTTAACAATTCCATATACAATAACAACAAATGCTCCTGTAGGACCTCCGATTTGTACCCTACTACCCCCGAGTAGAGATATAAATAGTCCTGCTATAATTGCTGTAATAAGTCCCTTTTCCGGAGAAACTCCAGATGATATCGCAAGTGCTACCGATAGAGGCAAGGCAATTATTGCAACAATTACTCCTGATATAAAATCCTTTGTTATGCTTTTCTTTGTTATCTCCTTCCTTTCAAACATAGTTAATAATTTTGGTTTCATGTTTTACACCTCCATTAATTTAATAATGGCACCAACTTAATCCTATTCCTATTTTAAGCATTTGTCAAAAGGGAAAAAGGAGAAATCATGAATATTAATGACCTCTCCAGTTAATTTTAATTTCTTCAATCCTTTATTCTTTGTTTTTCTAGGAAGTTCTCTTGGTTAACTATTCCTTCTTCAAAGGCTTTAATAGCATTTTTAGTGTAATTGCCAATTAGCTTACCTTTATTAATTAATATTTCATTAATATTATTATCCACTTCTATCACCTCAACTAATATTATTTCTACTTTACTAACCTTTATACAAAGGCAAAGTAAAGCTTTCGCCTACTTTAATTTTAAATAAACTATTTTTATTCAAATTAAATATCCTTGGTATAGAAAATATGGATAAAGTCTTAGCTTACTTTTAGCAAATTACTTTATAATCTATAAACATATATTAATATATATGAATTAATATATAAAATATAAGTACATCTTAAAATATACAATTATTTGATCTATCCTATCCTAAGATATAAGATATAATATACAATAACACTTATATCATATCCTATTTATACATTATTTTACATATGTTGTTTTAATTTTATATAAAATACAAAAGTAGAAGTCTTCAATATATGACTTTCTACTTTACTAAAGATATTATATTTACTTAATCAACTCTTCATATTCTGCTTCCTTAAAACCTACTAAAACCTTATCCTTAAATAAAAATATAGGTCTTTTTACAAGCATCCCATTTTCTGAAAGAATACTTATTAATTCTTCTTTTGTAGCATCATTTATTTTATCTTTTAGATTCATTTCTCGATAAAGTATTCCACTTGTATTAAAAAACTTCTTAATTGGAAAATTACTTTTCTCTATCCATTCTGATAACTCTTCCTTAGATGGATTATTATCTACAATATGTCTTTCTTCAAACTGTACATTATTTTCAACTAACCATGTTTTAGCCTTTTTACAAGTTGAGCATTTTGGATATTCAATAAACAAACCTTTCATAATAACTTCTCTCCTATAAAATAGATTTCTTTTGTAAAGTATAGTTATAATGATAAACCTTGTCAAACAATATTAAATATCCACTTTTATCTGCTATCTTTAATTAAATTACTTAACGTATAATTGCTTTTTTAAACCTTCCACTACATATTCTACTTTCTAACTTTGCATCTGTAATAGGATACATAGAAGATATATATATATATCCATCTTCCTTATCAACATCTACTGCAACTAAAATATGATTATCATGTATACACTTAACAAACTCCATACTAGTACCTTGTTTATCCGGATGAGTTCCTATATAGTCAGGGTTTTTTATAACTCTTTTAATGCAACCTATAGGATCATGAAGATTTTTCTTACTTAACTGACTCCTATGCTTTTTTAAGATATGTCTCATAACCCCTGAGCTCATATATACTACACCGGTGTAATTAAAGTTAACTATTCTACCCATATTAGATGATATCTTTCCTACCCAATAATATGAATTAAGATTCTTACTCATATGCTCTCCTATATTACTAATAGTAGTTTTTTATTATACGCCTATATTAGAATATGTAACTAAACTTACTTATAATACATATGAACAAGTATTTTTTTACAATCAATACAACATAATTACAAATAGCACTTATTATGTTACAAATAGTAATATAATCACTAAAGCATTTTATATATTTTGCTATAAATTTCGTTACTAGATTGAAACTTTTCAACCTTTTTTATTTAGTATAATTAGCCTCATATTATACCCTAGGTAGGTGATTTAATGTCTCTAGTTAAAAAAACAGTACTCATACTTTTAACTTCATTTATAATAATACTTATTTCCACAATAGCCACTGTATATTCTCAATTTAATAGCTATTTAGAAAGAGTGTACCCAACTAAAAACTTTTATGTTAATTTACCAATATATGATTTAACAAATAAAAAGTTTTATACTAAAGCAGTTTGTTTAGATAATGATGTATCCTTCAATGTTTCAAAATCAGCTAAAAACATAATATCAGATAACTATTCAAAGAACTTAACAAAAGTAATATTGGAAAAAGAGCTTGATAAATATCTATACCAGTGTAATATATCTCTTTTTAATGTTAAATCTGTATCATCTAACAAGGGGTATTTAGTCGATAAATCCCCGGATACAAACTTAAAACTATTACCAAAAGATGTGAAACTAACTTTAGTAAAAGACTCAAATCTAAATGAAGTCTCTGAAAATATTTATTTATTATATAACAAGTTATTAAATCCCAGTGGTATAACTATAAATACACTAACAATAAATGGAAAAATAGATAAAAAACCTTCTACAATCATACTTAACAGCAATCATTCATCATTATCCTTAAATGATATAAAAGAAAAAATACACATCCAGGTTTATAAAAACAAAAAAATACTTTAACCTATATTCAACGCATCTTTTTCATAATATAAAACCTTACCCTAATCTATTAAAGTATGTATCCTTGTAAAGCATTGTAAACTTTAATTATTTCCTTTAGAATTATTAGTTGATGATTAAATTATACATTATTATTAACATATATACTTAGGAGGTATAGTTAAATGCTATATATTTATAATAACTCAACTGATCCATACTTTAACCTTGCAGCTGAGGAATATGTACTTAAAAATTTCACTGAGGATTGCTTTATACTTTGGAGAAACTCTACAGCAGTAATAATAGGTAAAAATCAAAATGCCTTAGCTGAAATAAACTTAGATTATGTAAAGGAAAATAATATACATGTTGTAAGAAGACTTTCTGGAGGTGGTGCTGTTTTCCACGATCTTGGAAATGTAAACTTTACATTTATAACAAATGATACAGATGATTTTGTAAACTTCTCAAAATTCACATCTCCTATAATAGGTGTTTTAAATGATAAACTTGATATTAAAGCAGAACTTTCAGGAAGAAATGACCTTACTATAAATGATCAAAAGTTTTCAGGAAATGCACAGTATAATTACAAAAACCGTGTTCTCCATCATGGAACACTTCTATTTGCTTCAAGTATAACGAATATATCAGACTCTCTAAAGGTTAAACCATCAAAATTTGAAGGAAAAGGAGTAAAGTCAGTAAAAAGTAGAGTTACAAATATAAGCTCACATCTAAAATCTCCTATAACAATAGAAGATTTTATTTCCCTTACAATGGATTATGTTAAAAATAATAATTCATCAGAGGGAAAGATTTATGAATTTACTAAAGAAGATATTTCTTCCATAATCAAGCTTCGTGATGAAAAATATTCTACTTGGGAATGGAATTTCGGAACTTCTCCAAAATACAACTTTATCAATGAAAAAAGATTTAAAGGTGGAACTGTTGAACTTCACTTTAATGTAGAAAAAGGTATAATAAAAAATTGTAAAATATATGGTGATTTCTTTAGTAAAAAAGATGTTAAAGATGTTGAAGATGCTCTAATTGGTGTAAAACATAATTATGATAGTATTCATGAATCACTTAAAACACTTGATATAGGAAAATACTTCTCAAACATAACAATTGAAGATATTATGGAAATTGCTCTTTAAACCTTCAAAGTGCCACATCCCGTTTTAAGGTGTGGCACTTTGAAGGTTAATTATATTAATCTACATTTATTCAAATAATGAGTGTTCGAATAAAAGAAAATATCCTCTTGGATGAGAGCATGTAGAGCAAACTCCTGGTGCTTCTTTTCCTGTATGAACATGACCACAATTAGTGCACATCCATTGAACATCCTCTGACTTTCTAAATAGGGTCCCTGATTCAATTTCCTCATAAAATCTTGCAAATCTATCCCCATGTATCTTTTCTATTTCTGCAACTTGAGAAAATATAGTTGCTATATCAGTAAATCCTTCTTCATTAGCAACTTTTGCAAAATCTTTATAAACTTCTCCCCACTCTTCATATTCATTTTTAGATGCAGCCTTTAATAAAGGCAGAGTCTGATCATATATATCTATTGGATATCCTGCTTCAGATATATTAACGTTATTTCCTGCAAAACTTTTCAGTTTATCATAATATAACTTAGCGTGTGCTCTTTCTTGATCAGCAGTATAAATAAATGCCTTTTCGATTATAAAAAAACCTTCTTTTTTAGCAACACTAGCTGCCATATCATATCTATTTCTAGCCTGGCTTTCTCCTGCAAATGCACGCATTAAATTTTCTTTTGTTTTACTATCTCCTAAAAGCATTTTAAATTACCTCCTAATTATTGCTTAAAGGTAGTTTTCTCAATTTTTAATTCTAATATTCGATTTTTTATTACAAAATTAAAGCTACCTTCTTCTAAATTTAAAGGTAGCTTTAATACTAAATTTTATTAACAATTTCACTAATTCTAAGATATAACTCAGCACAGGAATATGCATCATCTATACCACAATGCTCTTTTTCTGTTACAATATTAAAATGTTTTTTTAAAGTAATCAGTTTGTTATTCTCAACTATACCATTTAAATACCTTCTTGAAAGCAAAAGTGTATCAACCACCTTATTATTCAAATTAATGGCATTAGAATTAAGAACATTGTACATATGAAGATTAAATAGAATAAACTTCATATCAAACTTGGAATTATGAGCCACTATTATAAAGTCTTCTAAAAATTCAACAAATTTAGGAATAACCTCATCAATTGTAGGCATCGTCTTCACCATTTCATTTGTTATTCCATTTATTTCAGTTATAAATCTAGGAATGTAAACCTTAGGATTTATATATTCATCAAACCTTGCAATTTCTTTTCCATCTTTATATTTTATTCCTGATAACTGTATTATTTTATTTTCGTCATACTTTAATCCTGTTGTTTCTATGTCTATAGCTACAAAAGTATCAGTAAAACCTTCATACTTCTCAAAATTCACATCAACTTCTGCTAATCCTTTTACATTATCTATACAGGTATATCTTGAACCCTCCTGATATAACGCTCGCATATTCATCCCCTGACCTTTTCTTTATATACACTAAAATTAATTCTAAGTACTATACTACAAATTAAGCATGTCCATAGTTTTTAGTATATCCTTAAATATATGATATCATGTTTAGTGATTTATGTAAAAGGCTTACTTAATTTAATAAAAATAAAAAAGCATCCTTAATTAAGGATAACTTTCATTTCAATGTAAGAGTATTTTATTTAGCTCCTATTCCATTCTAGGATAGACTTTTATTTTAAGTTCCTTAGCCACTATGTGTAAGTTTATTTTCTTTACTATTTAACACTTTTAAGGCTGTATGGTTGAAATCTATATTCTTGTGATGAATTAGGATACTTACTTTTATCCACTTTACTTATAAACATACTTAAAGGCCTTACATAAGTCCTACAATCTCCATAAAGAGCCTTGTAAACAACCATTTCTTCATCTGTTTCTGAATGAATAGCTATATCTATTAATAAATATAAGTCTCCTTTAAAGTGTTTAAATGTTTTTCCTATATAATCTACTATATTTACATTATTAATTTCCAACTTTATTCCTCCTTAACTTTATATTTTTATACTAACATAATATATATATCTTTTTAATATAATATTAATACTTATCAATCAAGAAAAGCTGTGTAGTTTTCTTTTAAAAATTACACAGCTTTTATAAATTAATTTCTTTAAGTTAAAGTTTTAGCTAAAACTTTTATTATCTTCTAGTGAAGAAACTACTTTATCATAAACATCTATTTCACAATGATCACTCCAGTTGCCACATGTTTCACAGCTTCTTCCTACAGCTAGATCTCTTGCTGAAATAAATCCATGATATCCATAGTCCTTACAATGTTCTCCTACTCTTTTTAATTCATCTGTTCTTGACATAATAACACACTCCTTTTTTCTTATAAGGTATTATTATTTTGTGTAATATTAGTTTTTTTATTCTACTAAATTATTTTAAATTCCTAAAATGTATTAATACTTTTCTCATCTTCAAGTCTTTTAACGAAATCATCTAAGGTTCTTTTGGAGATTTTAGTTTCTCTCATTATATTCATTTCAATGATTGCTTCTTTAATTCTTTCTGATACACTACTTTGTTGCATTGCAATACTTTCCATAACATTCACTTCTTCATTATTGTTTGTATTGTACACTGTAAAATCACCTCTAATACATAGTATACCCAGTTATCAGTATTAATTTATCAAAACCTCGGCTCATATTATAGAAGTATTTGTAAAAATATATACACTTCACCTTCAATGATAATATCGTTACTTTAACTTTAAGTAATATTATCAATATTTGTTGTAATATGTTATATACTTAGACTAAAAAGACAAAGGATCATCCCTTTGCCTTAATATAACAATACTATTTATTTTGTGGTTCAGTAAATGATACCTTTGTAGCCTCAGGAGATGTAAAATGATTCTCTGGTGTAGGAGTTGATAAATCAAAATAAAGCTTAGAATCTTCGGTTACTCCAAAGTCAATATTAGATCCTGTATCCTTAACCTTATTTAAAGCTTCTCTAAATAGAGCATTATGTGCTTCTTCTCTATTAAGTAAGAAATCTATGGTTTCTCTTACATATTTATCATCAATTTGACGATGTAAATATTCATATACAACCTTCGCTCTTTGTTCTGACGCTATATTTGATAGTAGGTCAGCTACTAAGTCTCCTGTAACTGTTACGTAATTGGCAGTCCAAGGTTCCCCTGATGAATTTATTAATACAGGAGAAAGTCCAGTTAATACATGTGTTTCTATTTCTCCTACTCCAACAGACTTATAGTCAACATCATGACCATTAAGCAAATTGATTGTTTGAGAAACCATTTCCATATGACTAAGCTCTTCTGCAGCAATATCTAAAAATAAGTCCTTAATTGCCTTATCCTTAATTCTAAAACTTTGGGACAGATATTGCATAGCTGCTTTTAATTCGCCATTTGCGCCGCCTAGTTGTTCTTGCATTAATACCGCATACTGAGGATTTGGTCTTTCAACTTTTACTTCTCTTTGTAATTGTTTATCATGTTTAAACAAATTACCACCTCCTGATAATACTTCAAAATTATTTTTTACCAAGAGGCTATAATTTATACATTTAACCCTTTAACTTAAAGCATCAATTCATTTTTATAATGACTTATTAAAACTATTAAGAAGTCTTACATAATGATTTGCTTCTCTTAATACATGATCTGATAATAAAGGTAGTATTATTGATTTAATTTTACAACTTAGAATGCCTTCTGTGCCTTGCTTTTTAAAATTCACAATATTTTTTGTTGCCTCTAGACTTTCCCTAGTTAATTCTTCTAAAGCTTTTAAATTCTCATGAATATTAGAACCTTTATTTACTAAGCTTTTAAATTTTTCATGGAACTTTTCGGCAATTTCAATTAGCTTGTCCTCTGAAGGATCAAGCATACCTCTTATAAATTCTGAATGTTCCTCCATTATATGATTCCAAAAATTCTCCTGGGATAGTACTTCCTTTGCAATATTAACTTGTTCTTTTCTTTGTATTCTTTCAATAATACTTAAGTATAAAGTAGCTTCCTCCAAAAGATGATTAATCATTGTAGGATAAGCTGTAGTAAACATTTTACAACTTAGAACATCATCTTTTAATTTTTTCTTAAATAAAATAATTTCCTTGAGTAGGGCTATTATAGAATTATTAATAGCATTAATTTCTTTATCAATATAAGGAGTAACATTTACCTTAGGAAAATCTCCCTTTATAAGTTTTATTTCTTGTTCGGTTATATCAGTATTTATATGGGCACCGGTATAAAATTCTGTCTTCTTTTCTGCGCTTAATGTATAATTTGTAACTAACTCTCCTGATGTCTTCACTTCATTACTAATAATACCATTTGAGATTCTAATGGACCTTTTTAATAAATCTTCTAATCTACTTTTTACCTTATCTGCAAACAATCTATAATTCGAATCCCTTGGAGTTAGTGATGCAGCAATAAACACCATATGTTCCTTCATTATTCTTAAAAAGAAAAGATTCAATTCTAGCGAATCCTTAACAAACCTATTATCAGACAACATATATTTCTCCTTTGATAAAAATTTTATTCATTCTAATATATGTATTTAAGAAAACTTTTGTGATTAGAGCATAGAAAAATCCCCTTATGATAGACTTTAAGCTTCATTATATGATGCTTTTTAGTATCTACTATAAGGGGATTATACTAATTTCTAAAGTTCTTATTTTCTTTTACTTATCAAATTATGTTTTTTAACTACATTACTCTACCAGGCAATAATATGTCTAATATACCTATAACTATAGCTGCTAATATTGCCCCTAGTAATGATACACTCATATTTGGAACTAAAAATTGAGTTAAATATAGTATAACAGCGGCGATTAAAAATCCCTTTATACCTCTTCCAATAGGGGATGCATCTACTCCCATTAAAGATTCTGCTAGATGATCTAGTACACTAATTACGAGTGCGGCTAATAAAAATGACCATAATCCGTGAATTGAAAATCCAGGTGTTAAAAATGATGTTATTCCTAAAACAATTGCAAATAATACTAATCTTATTATCCAACCGACAAAACTGCCACTTGTATTTTTTCTTTCTTCTACTCTATCGTTTGCCATTACAATTCCTCCTTAATAATTTTATATGAGTGTAGTTATAGTATGCTCATATAATTCATAAATATAATATTTAAAGGGTAATACCATTAGTTTATACCTTTGTATAAATTTCCCATGGAAATACTATTTAACTTTTACTACTGTAATAAAATTATTTACTTGCATATGCTTATATGTTTCCTTAGATGAATCATCTACATATACAGGAGTTGGCATACTAGCATCTTTATTCTCAGCAGCTGATGAACAGTGAAAAATACCACTAGAATTCAATTCACTTACAAAGTCATCTAAATCACTTTCTTCCTTAATATTCAAATCAAATTTTTTATTAAACTCGTCAATTGAATATGATTCTAATGTTAACAAATGTTTTTTTGCTCCATCTTTACTTATATCACTAGACATATTTAAGTTACCTATCACTATATATACACCTCCATTATAAGAGTATATTTTCCATTACTAATTAAATAAATTCAAAACTCTCAAAGGTACTTTATGGTACTCAATACAGCCTTCAGCAAAAAAATAAAAAAAGCCTTATTTTAAAGACTTTTAATTTTAAACTTCTATTTAATTTTTATCTTGGAAGGCTAACTTAACTTAAAATACTATCAGAAATACTAGAACATATAAATATCTCAATAAAATTAAATACTTACTCTTACATTTTACCTAATATATAAAAAATAAATGAAATATAAAAAGGGCTACATTTCTGTAACCCTGTATAATCAAATTGGCGGGAATGTGTGAGAATCGAACTCACCCATGACGCTACTAACGCCACAAGCCGGTTTTGAAGGTCAAAGAAAGGCCTAAATATTCGTATTTATAAATAATAAAAAACCTCTAAAAGCATTCATATAAAAGACTTTTAGAGGTTTACATACTTTTAATAATATCTATTAACATTTGACTTTAGTGCACAAAATGTGTACATTAATTAAACATTTTCAGAATCTAAATATATACTATGAATCTAAAGACTTTGCACACTCACTTATATCACAACTATTTTTTTTACTTTTAAGATATATAAAAAATATATATGCTAAAAGTACTAAAATAAATAGACTTAATATTACAATAAGCATATTAGCTTTTAAATATGAAATTCTTGTAAATATATTATATCTATCTATGGTATACAAAAGTAAAGTCGCAACACATAATATCAATGTCAGAAAATTGTATACGTATACTATAGGATATTTATATCTTAAACATAACATAAACGACATCTTTTTGCATTTTGAACACTTATCCGGTATCTTATCTATAGTTATTTTTCTCCCTGTTATTTTAGATATTGTATATAACAACATATATATTATATTAAACATTATAAATCCAATTATCAAAATTACAAATGTTAGCTTATAAGAATTTATTTTATCAATAGCATTAAGAGCACTAGCGATAAAGTTTAGTCCTCCAAAGAACGCTATTATAACCGCAGAAAAAATACTTAGAATTGATATAAAATCGCCTTGCATTTTACCCATTTTTTCTTGACTTTGTGCAATAATACTTTTATGTTCTTCATTTGATAACTTTAATTTCTCAATATATAAAGAAGTTGACTCAATTTGTTTATCAACTCTTCTACTACGATTTACTCTGGGTATTTCTAAAAGTACATAATCTATTATTTTCAAAAAATTATTCTGTAAGTCACTCCCATATAAATCTTTAAATTTAGAAATATTTCTACGCAAGTTATCTCTTTGTTCATCATCTTGAATATCTTCAATATAATTTAAAATTAAATTATATTCTACTCTATCGCCCTTTAATTCAATCTTTTTAACTTCTTCAAAGTTAATTTTAGATCCCATTTTGTTAAGGCTATCCAATAATTCATATGTTTCTCCTCGTGATATGTAACTCATTTTCTTTTCTCCCAATTAACCATATGTTTATAATACTTATAGTTCAAATAGTGATATATTCTCTCTTAGACTAGTTATTGGTATCTCACAATTCATATTTTCTATATAGTTTTCTTTCCAAGGTAACTCATTGTGAGTATCATCTACAAGCTTCCATGGATCAATATCTATTTTCTTATTAATAACATTTCTTATAACTTCTAAATCACATTCTTCAAAATGCATGTCATCTCTTTTCTCTATCCCCTTTATACAATTTGAAGAATATCCATTAAACCAATAATATACATCTGGAACTACTGGTCCATACTTCCATGCTTGTATATCGTTGATAAAAAGAATTTTATCATTAGCCAAAATAGAATTTCCCTGCATATAATATAAAAGCTTCTGTAACTGAAGATTAGTTATGGGTTTATTCAACTCTTTTTCACAATACTCTAAAGTATACTTTGCAACGTCTATAGCACTATACATCCCATTACCTCCAAATAATATTTTGTACTTATAAAGTTTATCATTTATTCTTTTATATTTCTACAAAATTTGTATAAATTCCTTCTTGAAACTTTATATGCTAAGTAATGCCATTTTAGAATTAACCTAATAAAAATATCACTCAAATTATTATAGTGTATCTTATAATAATTCTTTCTACAAATAAGAAATATCATACTACAATATGAAAAAATTAAATATATAAAGCTACATTTTCTTTTAACACTGCAATTTTTACATATAAACTGTCTTTTATGACTTACATATATCCTATTTTTTATTTTCAATCAACTCTAAATACATTTCTATTAATTTAGCCATACACATTTCTTCTGATTCCCACTCAATTCCATAAGCTTTATAAACCTCCTTATCAAGATTACGATGTGCTCTCAGCAAATCTAATGGCATTAATAATGGGTCATATAAGTTAGCTAAACTGTCATTTGGATACTTTTCTCTTATGTATAAAACTTCCCAAGCAGCCCTTTCTATTAACTCTCTATGTTTTTCATTTATACTTGGCCAAGGAAAATTATTATAAACTAAATTATTAGAATATCTATAATCACTTTTTATTCTCCCACAAATAGTACGCATCCAGACCATATGCACATTAGAAATTAAAATACCAAATTCATAGATTGTAGCTTCTGGTATCATAAGATTAGCGTCTCCACATATTACGTCTGGTTCCATAAATCCAATAGGTAAATACTTTCTTTTTTCAGATGAATGTCTTGGAACTAATATATAATTTCCTTTTGGCTGTCTAATCTCGCCAAAATTCATAGGTGAGTCTGCAAGTTTCTGAGTTGCTTTTCTCTTACTAGCAAGTCTAAACTCTCTAACTTTACTAATCCTTTCTAATATGCCCTTACAACTCTTAAGTTCTGAAGGTGAAGTACCCTCTAACCATAAACACCATCTTGTAATACTATTAATGTATTCATGAGAACCCACAAATTTTTTGAACCATTTTTCACTATTAGGATTTGATGATAAAAACTCCTCCTTTTCTTCATCAGAAAATAAAAGATATCCCCCATCATTAGGCATATTCCCTAAACACATTGTTGGAACATTACAAATAGCTTTTTTTCTACTTTCAATAAATACGTTATCTGCATTTACTAAATACGGATTTATATTTTCTGCATAGATAACAGTTTCATCTTCTAGGAATATTCTCATATTAGAAAATATCTTACTTGAGCTGAATCCAATAATTACACAATGAACAGCAGCTTTCCCTTTTGCTTCGTTTCCCCATTTGAATGTTCTATAAGCAAAATCAATATGGATATTGTACTTTTCAAATAATACTCTCCATAATATTGGTGACTGCTCTCCTTGAACAATTGAATTTGTAGAAACAAAAGCAGATTTTATATTTGTATCAATTATATATTCACTTGCTTTTTTATACCAACCAGTTACATAATCAAGATTTCCTGCATTCTTAATGCTATCAAATAAAGTTAATATATCTTCTTTTTGCTCTGTATTCATAAACCTTGCTCCAATAAAAGGTGGATTGCCAATTATATAAGATAACTTATCCTTAGATACAACATCTTCCCAAGACATTTTTAATGCATTACCGTGAACTATATTAGCTGTATCGGTAATTGGAAAGTCAATAAAATTTATCCCAAAATAATTTGATGTTTCTATATCCATTTGATGTTTCATTAATAAAAGACCTACGTATGCTATTTGGCAAGGAAATTCTTCAACTTCAATACCGTAAAACTGATTAACTGACACTTTACATAATGTCTCTATAATAGTCATCTGTTTATTGTCATAAAGCATTTTTAATAATTCAAATTCTAGCAACCTTAATTCTCTATATGTAATAATTAAAAAATTGCCACATCCACATGCTGGATCAAAAAAGTATAGGGAAGCAATCTTATTATGAAATGCTTCGAGCTGTACTGTACTTATTTTACACCTGTTAAATTCATCCCATAAATCATCTAGAAATAATGGTTTTATTAATTTCATTATATTTTTTTCAGAAGTATAGTGTGCCCCTAACTCTCTTCGTTCTTTTTGGTTCATAACGCCTTGAAACATTGCCCCAAAAATAGCTGGTGATATATATCCCCAATCAAAATTGCAACAATCTAAAATTAAACTACGCATCTTATGATCAAAGAATGCAGGTGGAAGCATTTCAGAAAATAACTTTCCATTAATGTAGCGAAATTTTTTTAGTTCATTAGGTAAAGTTTTCATTCTTTTATTTTCTGGTGTATTTAGAATACTGAAAAGTGAAATCATTCTGGATGATAAATCACTGCCGTCTTCTTTGGAACTTAAAATATAATTTTCAAAAGCACCACTTTCGAATATACCCGTATCCTCTGCAAATAAACAAAATAAAAGGCGTACTAAATAAACTTCTAAGTTTCTTCCCTCGTAACCATTTTCCTTTAATTTATCATGTAACTTTGCCATTTTATATGAAGCATCCGTGTTAACTTCAATATCTGTTTTAAAAGTCACCTCTGAGTTATATCCAGCTAGTGTACCTAGCATCCTTACCTTATTTTTCAATTCACTAACTTTAAACTTTTTAAATGTTTGCATTGTTTTTAAATTTGTTACCTGTATAAAGTTGAAGTCTGATACCATCAACAACTCTGGATATTCATCTGGTTTAAGACATTTAGCATAGTCATAACCTTGATTATACGCTTTAACCAAGGATTCACCTTTGCTCTTCATTTCAATTAATATTTTCCCTGGCAAAAGATAATCTACATATCCAACCCTACCTTGATAATCATAAACTTGATATTCATGAAGTCCTTCGTGCCAATCAACACCAAATACACTCATGAAATCCTTCTCGAAAGTCTGTGCTTCTTGCCGTTCATCACCCTTACAATTTCTCCATGTCTTTGAAAATGCTATTGCCTTTGTTTCTATTTCATTCCAACTTAACATGATATCATACCTTTCTTTTAAACATACTATTAAAATAGTACTGCAAAATCAGTATAATTTCCACAAGTTTCATGGCCTTATTAACATAATTCTAAGATATCTGTGATACCTTAGAACGTCCATTTTTAAAGAGTATTAAAATCTAACTATATATTATTAGCTTTTAATACTCTAATAATTTTCTCCAGGTGAGGTTATTTATTAGAATATATCCAAACGGGATTCCCGTACTTATTTTAAACTTATTTATAGCATCTCTATTTGCTGGCCCCATAATTCCTGTATCAGAGCCCTTGCTTAAAAATCCTTTCATAATTAATATTCTTTGCATAACAGTAACTACCCCTCTAGCTTCAATACCTATAAGTTGTGGTAACTTCTTTATAAGTTCCTCTGTAGCAACACCATCTTTAGACAATCCCATAACCCCTTGAAGTATCTTAATTTCTTCTACCATCTGTTTAGCTATAGGATTATAACTACACGCTGCTAATTTAACTGTTCCTGGTATCATCTCATCGTCCTCACTTTCTATATCATTTATTATTTGTCCAGTAATTCCTTCGGCTATTGATTTAGCTATACTATTTATATTATCTTTATATAGATTAACGTCTTCAATATTATCTACAAAACATACTTCAACAAGCATACTTTTAGCCCTTGTATTTTTAACTACATAAAGACTAGATCCATCTTTTACTCCTCTGTTAACAAATCCAATAGAATTCATTTTATCTAATACTCTGATTGCTTCAAGATGTTGTTTTCCACTATAAGTAAATACCTCTGTTCCACATCCACCACCACTATTAAGATGAATTGATACAAATAAATCTAATGACTGTGCATTAGCTTTGGAAACTCTTTTGAATAAACTTTCCGTATTACTAGCTGCTCTATCTATTGTACAATTAACTACAGTATGACCAAGTTGATTAAGGTATTTGATTACCTTATTTCCTAACCTTCTAGTTTCTTCACTTTCTTTTAATACGCCTATAGCTCCGTAATTTGAACCTTCTAATGTATGTCCCATATCTATTCCTATAATCATTACTTTTCATCTCCTTTTCTAATTTCTTTCTTATTTCCTTCTTCAAGTTGTAGTAATGCTTCAAGAAGCTGTGGTGGGAGTTTTAATCCTAATCCTGCACAATTCTCTAGCAAGCTTATTCCTTCATTTGCTATATAGAAGAAACATACCAATGTTCTAAATACCCATGTACCTGTATTTAAAAGTCTGTCAAGGAGTACTGCAACTATTAGAACTATAAGGATTACTCCTTTTCTTATTAGTCCTTTAAACCCTTTCTCTGAGGATATTTCTTTATTAACGTATGCTCTTAAAAGTCCTGTTCCATAATCTAGTACCATGAATGCAACTAATACAAGTAAAGCTGTATCCCATGCCCCAAATAAGTATGTAAGCCCTGTACCTGTAGCTGCTACGAACCCACTTGCTTCCAAACTATAAATTTTCATGTTACACCTTCTTTCATTAAAAATAGGAATAAAAAATACACCCTGTAAAAGAGTGTATTTTTTATTCCTCATATCTTTTTTCGTAAAACTTTTCATTAAGAACCTCTGTAGATTATTCCCATACTTTCTAACTCTCTAAAAGTATCAGCTACAATTGCACTAATTTCTGGTTTTATTTTATCTAATTGAATCATACTCTTCTTAATTTCTATTTGAAATATCTTTTCTAAGTCTTCTACCTTATATTTACTTGGAACATATGAAAGTGGTATTTTTATACTCCTATAACCTAAATTAATAAATTTATCAATAATATTAACAATGCTTGGACAATCTAACATTAATTGTTTAACTTTCTTCTTGTCTTCTTCTAATTTAATCTCTTCTTTTTCACTTTCATTAGGTTCTTTTACTTCTTTTAATTTTTCAACAACTTCATTTTGATCTTCTAAATTTTCTTTAAGCCCCTCCATGCATATCTCAATACCATTCACTCCAATTTTTCTTATAGACTTAATAATTTCAAATAACTTTTTTATTATGTCATAACAAGAAACTAAATATATAATTAATGCAAATAACATAATATTTTTAAATATATCTGATTTAAATATTGTTGACTGTAAATCCTTTAAAAGGCCAAGTACATATTTACCAATTGTATTAAATTGAATTACTAAGTGAGTACTTATACTATCTAAATTAATTACTTTATAATAGTGATAAATATATAAACTATTTATCACTATATAAAGTATTATACTAGCACAAAAAAATAAAATATGTTTTCTACTTTTCATTATTAATTTTCTTCCTTAATTCTATATTTCTCAATATAATCATTATTATTGTACATCTCTTTACAATAGTTACATCTTATAATCGAAAATTCACTTTCATTAATATGTAAATTACTCTCATAACATATAGGACAAACACTTATAAAAACTCTTTCAATAAGTTCCATATTTAAAAGCTCATGTATACCTTGATAGACCATTTTTTTTTCAAAATTTGTTTTCTTTATTAGGTATATAATAGGCACAGCCTCATTTCTTTCACATATAAATCTCTTATTTAGTTCATATAAGATTTTCTCTCGAGCCTTCACTTTCATACTCAGGTAATTTGTATCTTGGAAATACTTCTTTGCACACATTTGAGATAACCTCCATTCCCAAAAATGGTCCCTGCAATATAATTTCTCCACTACTTTTAAAAATAATTATCCTGCTACCTATTATGCACTCTATCATTTTAACACAGTGTTCTTCATTCTGTAATGCATAATTTATCGCCTGCAACCTATACTTATTATGTCTTGAATCTCTTTCACTACTACGCAAGTTATTTTTAGTGTCTATTGGATCTTCTGTTTCAATTATAGTTATTTTTCTTGATATATTATTTTCAACTTCCCCAAATTCTTTAAATTCTCCATTTTCATCTACTAAATTTTGAAAAAAATCAAGTACATATTTATTAAGGGCATCTTCCATGCCATACTTCATTAATGATGCTTGATTACCATTTAAAAACAAATTATAAAATGCTGACTTTTTGTTTGTAATTGCTTTAGCACTACTATTACCATAGCAAGCTTTAGAATAAAAATCATTTACGAACATAAATAATAAACTTTCATTTAAGTCAACAACAAATTTTACAAAATCATAGTATTCATATTGCTTATAACCTATACAGCCTGTTTCCAACATTTCTTCTTCTTCTACGATTTTTCTTTGGGCCATTTTAATTATAAAATATTTATCTTTTTCAGATACATAAACACAACTCATGTCTTCATTTATTCCAGCTAATTGCTCATTATCATATAATCCTTTTATCCTATTTCTAACCATAAATTCTTCTTTTAAAATATCAGTACATAATTCCTCTATAACTTTATCCTTTACTGAAAATATAAACATTTTTTTAAAAGAATATTCCTCTAAATGAAAAAGCAATTGATCAATATCTATTTGACTATATTTCATACTAATATTTTCAAGAAAATCACTTATATTTACTTCATCTATATTTATATTATAAATATCTCTTACTTTATCCTTTACTACTGAAAAAGGTACCCCAATATTTTTTAATGTATTCCACCTTAGTGTCTGTATCTCATTCATTGATAAACCCTCCATAACTTACATGATTATTATTATGTAAATTATACACGTATTAACAATAAATTACAAAATTTTTCTATTATAAAAAAGCATACTTTTAGATATCCCTAGTTACATTTTATAGTATATCCTAATTCCTTTTATAGTATATCCTAATTCCGAATATGTGCTAGAGATATCTTTCACCTCCCTGAATCCTATGTTTGTGTAAACATATCTTAAATTTAAGTAACATCTAACCTTACATCATCAACTCTTATAATCTCTTAATTACTTCATTCTTATATTCAGCTACTTTGATATCTTCAACTCTAAATGCTAACCCTGTAACTGGATTAATTTCCCCTATTTCGATTTTCCTAACTAGCATCTCTACAAGTGATTGTATTATCATCTATATCACTCCTTGTATTTGAAGTATTATATTTTCTAATGCTATTACTCTTTCCTCTATAGTATTTATACCATCAACTCTAGGTATCTCAGCTTTAACTTCTTCAAATATATCATTGAATGTACTTCCTAATTGTTTTTTTATCTTATATATTTTACCTATACACTGATTTTGAAAAAAAGTATTATATGTTTCATCAGTAATACTTATATCTGTAGGTAAAATTTCATTAATCCTATCATCTTTAAAATAATATTCTCTATCTGTTACAATACTTAAATATTTCATATCATTATTCCTCCTCCTAATACCCAACAGCTATCCAATTATAGTTCATATTTGCTCCTGTCCTACTTGTAAATTTAAAGCTAGCCCCAATTTCAGCATTACTATTATAACTATATGCTGCATTGAAACTAGCATATAGATTTAAAGGTGAACCAATTGCACATACCCTTTTATTAGGAAAAGCAATAGGAAATAATACATTAGATTCTGCTATATATGTTCCTCCTGAATTAATAAAATTAGCTGTAGCAGTACCCCATTGTATTATTAATCCACTAGGAAGTTTTCTATATCCTGTCGGACTTAAATCTTGTATTGCACCCGTTATGAGATCCTCTGTTGTTTCAAAATGTATAGTATCAAAATCAGTACCGTTACTAACCTTGTATATTGCTTTTTTAGTTGTTCCCATTCTTCACCCCTCCTATATAGTCTGTATCCACACATCACCACTTATAATTGATGTAGGTTCTGTGCTTTGTGTAAATATTTTTGTTCCTCCTTCACCTGCTGGCCCTTGTGGTCCTGTGTCTCCTTTAGGACCTTTAATATTCATACTTGTAGGCGTATCTGTCGCTAAGGAATATTTCCATGTTAGGTTTCCATTAACATCAACCACTGGCTTCCATACGTTAGGATTAACAGAACTAACTCCTCCAGTAGCCCCTACGCTAGTTCCTATATCATTTACCTTATTATTTATCTCATCTATAAGAGATGTTAGTATTGAACCTAAAGTTATATCTATCTTTCTATAACCCTCATAGACTTCTGTAACCTCTACAACTCTTAAGCTATCTATGCTTTTTTCTGTTTTTTTGATAACTATGTCACCTACATCCCAATCCTTTTCATATATAAAGTTATCATTTGCAATAGTTGATTCAGTAGATTCTATTCTCTCATACTCAGATAACTTTATCTTTGCCCTATCTTCTAGATCTTCATCTTCATTTATATCTCTAGCATCTATATATAGCTCTTTTCTATTTAATCCAGTGTCATTACTTTTAAAAACTTGCTTAATATTTCTGTCTACTCCTTCACCTTGTCCAGCTACATATGCCATAGACCTTTGATTTAATGTATTAACAGTAGTTATAGTGTTATATAAGTTATCAAAGTCACTTGAAAACATTACTCTATTGTTAACAGTAAGATCTTTCCCCTCATAAACATCAAATACAAACCTTTTATTAACTAAATCAAGCTCTATATTAAATCCTAATCCTGTGGCAGTTGCTATTGTTTCAGTTTCAACTAATAAATCCTTTAGCCTAGTTTGATAACTAATTATTTCTCCTCTATGTTTATTTTCAGCTATAACTAACTGATTAATATTTCTTTTAGGGTCAATGGCAGTTATGGCATTAGCATTTATATAATGCTTAATAACCGTTTCTGCATCTCCTTTAATATAATCATAATCAAGTCCAGTTGGTGGAATAGTAACCCTTCTATTAAGAATACTTTTTAGGTCCCTACCCTTTGCTGTAACTGTATTCTTTTCCTCATCAATAGTTACCTCCTCAATAAACCCTGCTTTTTTAGGATCAATGAATATAATATGTCCATTCTTCAATATATCCTGATATTTCATAGAAGCTACAAGTTGAAAATCCCTCGACTTGTTGTAATTCCTTCTATAAAAAAAAGAGATATAATCCTCTATATCTCCTAGAAACTCAAAGCTATCCGTTATAATTTTTATATTGTATTTATCCATATATCACCTATTACAGCTACAGGTTGTGTGTTTTGAATGTAAATTCCCCTTATACTCTTACCTTGAAGGCTATTAAACCACTGATCCCATACAGTATTTTTATCAGATATATTTTTATTAAATAAATTCCACATCTCCTGTATATCAACTATCCCTGTGAATCCCATAAAGCCACATACATTAACATCTGACCTTTCATCTATTATCGTAAAATCTAAGCCTGTTATATTAACTTTTGCTAATGATAACTCATATATACTATTGTTACGTTCAAGAGTTGGTGCAATTGTTTCTGATCCTTGCTTAACATGTATTTCTAATGTCCTATTAACTAAATCTAACCTTAATACTATCCTATCAATTCTAGTTATACCAGTACTTATACCTTTTATTAAAGTTGAATCATTAAGATACAAATACCCATTAATGACCGCTGAACCTGATGCTATTTCTATTTGTGTATTATTCTTCTTAAATACCTTTAATGAGTCCTTTGCACTACTTACTCCATTAGTAATAAAGCTTTTAAAGTACTTAGCAAAGTCCTCTGACTTATATTTTCTATCTCCATTAACACTGTTAAAGAATCCAGCAAACTCAGCCATAAAATCACCTCCTATAAACTCAAGTACTGATTCTTATATTTTATAAAAACATTTTGAGGCACACTGTTATCCTCTGTGCTATATGTTATTTTGTTATAACCTTCTTTTAAATTAAAAAAGCTACTAAAAATGTCTATGTAATTGTAGGCATTTTCAATAGCTCCATCTGCTTTAGTAATTTCTACTCGCTTATTTCCATAAGCAGTAGATATATAAAGCATTTCTTGATCTAATATGTTCTTATTCACTTTTATAAACTCATTATCACTAAGTGTAACTTTTGGATTTAAAGCTGGTCCTATAAATACTACTTCTAGTGCTGCATCAACATCTCCATTATTAATAAATTCTATTTCATTAGGTCCCTTTGTTCCAAACTCTATTCCAGCAGTGTCATCTAGCATAAAAGGAAACTCGAATTTATCTAACCATGTTCCTATATTGACTATAGTTTTTTCTGTATCCTGCCAAAATGGAGAATAACAATCAAAGGATACTTTAAATCCTAATAAACATTCACTATTTAGCTTATAGTTACTATCAAACATTGGCACTGATGAAGCTCTTGCCTGTATCTCCTTGTTTATATTATCATCTGTATACTTTATGACTATATCATCTAGTGGATTAAGTGTTGCAATTAAATCTCTTTTAATTATCTCTATTTCTTTTCTATTATTAGCAATTATAACTCCCTGCATATCAATGTCTCTATTACCTAAAGTTGTGGTAGTTATAGTTGTTCCATATTGATTAATTCCTTTAACTGTACTTACCTCACCTTTAAGTTGATTATCTTCAAAGGATGTTAATACAATACCTGTATCACCTTTAAGATATGTATTAATAGTCACATAATTTTTCTTAATTTCATTAATTATAGCTATAGTCGTGTACATTATGTATTAACCTCCTTCTATGCAAAATTTAATCCTACTAAACTTCTTCTAGTAGCTTTTGCTATTTCATAAGGGCTTTCTGTTTTTCCATAGAAATTATTGTATACTTCTATAGTAGAACCTCTACCAATTCCTTGTGAATACTCTCTATTTTCTGCTGCTGTTAAAACTCTTTCTCCTTTATGAAGCCTAGCTGTATAACCATCAAAGGGTACATAGGACAATCCATTATAATGTGAACCATTTACTTTGCTTGCAGCCATTTTATCTGATTCCTTATCCCAAAACTTAACCTTATCAACTAGCCAATTTACTTTGTCTGATACCCAGTTTTTAATGCTTGTCCATATTGATTTTATACCGTCCCATAGATGGTTAAATAAATCTTTCCCTGCACTATACATACTGCTACCTATACTTTTAATAGTCCCTATAGGATCTTTTATAGCTTTACTAAACCATTCTTTAATTTTACTCCATATAAAACTAAAACCTTCTTTGATTCTATTAAAAGTAGTCTTAGCCGCTGCATATAAACTAACTCCTATACTTAATAGCGTATCTACAATAAGATTTAGAAATATGGCGAAAAGTTTCTTTATACCTTCCCAAATTATAGAAGATACATTTTTAATACTTTCCCATGCACCTTTCCAATCTCCCTTAAAGATCTTAACAAATATATCAAAATACCCTTTTATCACATTAAATGCGGTAGAAAATACTACTTTAATAGCTTCCCAAATACCCGTAATAAATGTCTTGATACCCATAAAGTCAGTATTCCATATATACATTATTCTTTCTAATATCGTTTTTATTATAGTCATAATTGAACTCATAACAGATGATATAGTTTCCCTTATTCCACAAAAATCAGTCATAACCGCAGCCACTAATAGTCCAATGACACCAATAGCTATACCTATGGGATTAGAAAGTAATGCAATAGCACCACCGGCACTTGTTACAACAGTACTTACTGCGGTAAAGCCTGTAATAATTGCACCTATATTTGTAATGAGAGAACCTAAAATTGTAATTATAGGTCCTACTATTAGTAATATTCCACTTAAAGCAGTAACAATGGTTAATATTGTCCTAACCACCTCTGGATTCTTATCTGCCCATTCACTAAACCTTTCTACCATTTCTTTTAACTTTACTAAAAAAGGCTCTAGCACTGGTAATAAAGTTTCTCCAAGTTTTCCAAGTAGTTCTGAAATCTGCTGTTTTACAAGCTTTAATTGCATACCAAATCCACCTGCTTCTTGTGCAGCAAGTCCAGTAGCACTTGACCCTTGTCTTTGGATTTCATTGTAAACCGCCATCATTTTTTCATTCTCTGAAAGTTGGTTCCAAGTCTTGCCTAATGACTTAACATATTTACTATTCTCAAGCATATTGGCGGATATATTTATACTAAAGGCATCTAAGGCCTCATAGTTGCCCATTAACCCTGACTTAAATCTTCCCATAGCCTCATCAAAGGGCATATCGGTAACTGCTGCAAGGTCTGCTACTAGATTCATAGTTTCTCCTGATAGTTTTGAAGTTTCTTTAGCAGTAAACCCCATATTAGTATAGTATGTAGCCATAGTTGTAGCTGCATCTTTATATTGTTGCTCTGTTAAAGCTATTGTTTCTGCATTTGCCATATTGCTTTTTATTGTTTGTTGAACCGATTTATCAAGGTTTTTATAAAGAAACTCTGTTCCTGCAACCTGTGCATTCCATTCAGCTCCTTTTTTAACAAGTCCAGCAATGGCAGTAACTCCTGCTGCTCCCATTATAGTAAGCTTAGTTCCTACAGACTGTAGTCTTTCACCACTATTTTGTAGCCCCTGAAACTTTTTTTGCATTTCTTCTACCTTTGTATTTGCAATTGCTTTGGCCTTATCCATTTCTGATTTAAAGCTATTTAGTTTAACTTTTATTTCTGTTAACAAAGGTGCTAATGTTATTCCTCCTACCACATCCTACCCCCTCCTTTCATTAAATTTTCTTATAGCGTTTATATCAGCTTTGGTTTGTCTTAACCTATATAAAGTTTTAAGAAATTCTTGTCCATTTTCACTTTGCTTTAAGTTGAATACCCAAGCGTCTTTTTTAAAGAGTAAGTATTCTACATAAGTTAAGGACTCAATCTCCTTAAAATTGAGTCCTGTGTAATCACTAATAGCCTTTAATTCACCTGTACTACAAAATATGTTATTTTCCCATTCCTCTGATGGAAAGTACTTTTCTAAAATAGCCTCTCCAGCTATTCCTTTAGGAATGGGCAATACTAGTTTGGGTTGTTATCTGCTTCTTTGATGTTGTTTGTAATAGCTTCAAGTATTGCCATGAGTGCAGGCTGATTTAATTCCTCTATATCAGATTTTTCTAGCTTTATATTAGAAGAATTGTTATTCAATATTTCTGTTATAACCTCTATTTGTTTATCTATATCTGCATCTTTTTCTATTGCAGCGAACTTCTTTATCATCTTTAATGTAGGTTGTTGAACCCTAATAAGCTTACCTTTTAAGGTAAAGTCAATTGTTTTTTCCATTAGAACATCTAAGTTTATCATGTTTTACCTCCTAAATTACTGGTGTTACTTCTTCTTCGATTTCTGCTAAAAAGTTCTTAATATATTGAATTGCTGTTAATTCTGCATCAACAACAGTTTCCTTTTCACCTGAAAAATCCATTGTAAATCCATTACCTGCTGTTGCAATCATAGTAAGTCTTATTTTCTTACCATCATCTTTAGTATGAACAAATCTAACAAGAATGTTTTTAAGTGATCCTCCACCTTTGAATGTTAGCTTTTTTAAATTCTTAGTTGAGTCTGTAGTTAACTCTGCTGTACTAAGAAGTTTTATCTTTTCTAAATCCCAAGTTAGTATTCCACTCTTAAATGTACATTCTTCCTTTGTAATAACTGACTTTACAGCATTACCGTAACTATTTATTACATCATACTTTTCAGGCTTATATTCAAAACTAGCACCACCTGATGTATGCCCAACATTGTTTACATCTGTTTCTATAGTTGCATGATCAGGTATTGTATCTCCACTAAATTCCTGTAAATAAAGCTCACCAGCTCCCATTACAATTTCATTTACATCCTTAGCCACTATATGCACCTCCATCTAATTATGAAGTACAGCGTATCCTCATACATCTGTAAATCATCTCTAAATAAAATACCTCCACCACTTAGGCTACTTCTAAAATAAGTAGATCCATAAGTAATAGAGGCTTCATCTTCTTCTATATCTAAAATATCTATTATTTGCTTTTCTATAATCTTAACTTCATCATAATCAAGTCCAATTATCTTAAATTCTAGTTGAGTTTCCTTTATATGTCCTCCACTTAATGGTTTAAAAGAAAATACCCCTGTTGTCTTATCAGCTTCAACTGTGAACAAAGGATATAGATTGTCTTTTAAACTAGGTACACAGGATTCTATATACTCAATAATATCTATTTCCACAGCTATTTACCTCCTAATAACTTTAAGATCTTATCCCTATTCTTATCTCTAGCTTTTTCTAAGAAAGGATTGGGCTTTTGCCCTACAGTAAAATGATATCCTTTATATTTACCTGACTTAACAACATAACCCCAAGGTGTTTTTCTACCTGTTCCATCTTTAGCATATATACCTGTTCCATTATGAACATATGGTGCATAACTAGAATTGTTAGTTATAAACCCTATTAGTTCATTGCTTTCTATCTTCACGTTTGAAAACATTGAAGCTCTCAAATAACCCATATCTACAGGACAGTTTTTCTTTGCATCTGCTTCAACAAGAAGGCATGCTTTTCTTAAATTTTTACTAACCTCTTGAATTATTTTAAAAGTTGCATTGTCTATGCTTTGATTAAATTCTTTATTAGACATCTGTATCTACCACCTTCAAAAGTAATGTAGTTAACCTTCCTCTTGTTTTACATGAAAGTATGGTATATATTACTTCTCCTTTTCTTATCCTATTTCTACCCTCTTTAATCTCCTTATAATTAGTAAGTCCTGTATGGGTACTACTATTGAACCTAACGCTTTGAGTATTGATCCTATCATCATTTTCATATATAGCAACGTCAATAGATTTAATCTCTATCCAAACCTCTTTTAAAAATTTACTAGGTGTTCTATACGTTACCTTTTCTTCAAGTATATAAGGCTGCATATCTCTTATAATAGCCATATCAATAACCTCTAGGAAGCTTCCTATATCTATTAAGTCTTCTTTTAATGTCCTTTGGAATATCATCTAAATAACTCTGGCTTATTCCACCATAACTTTCACTTTGTAATCCCTCAGAGCCCTGTTTATTATACTTAATAACTACTAAGTCTTTTACTATACTTTCACATCCTAAAGGCATTAAATCTCCTTCTGAAAAGTTTATATACTCTTTGACTTCCTCAACAGTATCTTTAATTAGATCATTAATTAAGGATTCATTTATGTTATTTATTCTTAATCTTAAAGATTCTAAAATTCTTTGTTCTATGTTAATCACCACCTAAAAAATAAAAAACCAACAATATACTTGCTGGTTTTTGAATATATTATTAAAAACGTATTAAAATATGGTCGTTTACTTAGATTCTAAATTATCCTCTTCATAAAATTCAAATAATTTTTCAATCGTAACTCCAAATACTTTGGCAATATCATATGCAAGTTTTAGAGATGGATTATATAGTCCCTTTTCTAATCGTGATATAGTTTCACGTCGAACACCTACTAGCTCTGCCAATTCATCCTGTTGCATATTTTTTTCTTTTCGATATACAGATATATATGTTCTTAATTTACTCATAATCATCCACCAACTGCTTTTTTTCATAGTGTTCAAAAAATATATATTCAAATATCTGAAATAAACCCAATCCAATAAATGCTACTCCAGAATTAACTGTTAAAGAAAAGCTTCTTCCAAACACAAGATAAATTACCATGAGAACAAAAATTGTATCATATATCAAAGATTTTGCTTTTAATTTATTTAAAGTAGCCAACTCATCTTCTGGTTCAACTTTTTCCTTTCTTCTAAAAAAACTTATTGCTATTACTATTATAAACATAATCCAACATACAATATTTATAATAGTTTCTATTGTTGAATTTGTAGTTTGATTCATTATAATCTTTGCTATCCCAGTAATTATAAACAAAATACCCCATAATACCTTGGTCAATAAATATCTACTTTTCAAACTTATCATTGTAAATCCTCCTTGTGATATATTTATAACTTATGTGATAAATATATCACTTATATGCAAACTAGTCAAGGTATTTGTGATAAATACATCACTTTTTATTTGCCTATGAGCATTCATAACCTTTAATTTTATTACACAATTCTAAGAGAAATAAAAAAGGAGCATTTCTATTCCTAGTATTTCAAAATATAAAAATGTACCGCTATAACATCCTTATTTTATGACATAAAAAATACCCTAAAATTCAAACCTGAATAATACGGTATTTTTACAAAGCATTCACTTTATCTTTAAGTCGTAAAATAAACATATTGCGTAGTACTTAGTTATTATCTTTTTTTAAAAATGTAACATCAAAAAAAGAGATGCCAAAAGCTAAAGCCAACGCTCTAGAAAGTTCTTCAAATAAATTTATTTTTGACGGTCTTAGTACATAGTCACAAATATAATTTAAAAAGCTAAACAAAATAAATAAAATTATTAGCTTTAACTGTCTATATCTTTATAAACAATAAAAAGTGAAATTATAGCTACAATTATAAATATTCCATAAAGAATTCTTGTAAAGAATAATTGCTTGTTTTGTTTTATTTCAATACCTCTTTCATTTAAAGTACCAGCCTTATATAGATTTTATTTTAAAAGTCTTGATACCAATACAATTAAAAGTCCTATAATAATACCAACATCCTTTGAAATATTTCTATCACTTTTACTCTTTTTAATTATAGTTACTATTTTCCCTACTATAACTAAAGTAAGTGCTGTACTAATAATTAATTTACTCCAAAATGAACTGAAGGTAATTTCCATAGCTAAAACTATGAATATAGAGATGAAAATCAATAATCCAGAAATTGTATATAAGATGAAGCTAAATCTGTTAGTTTTAATATTAAGTCCCCCTTTATAGTAGTTAGTAGTTACCTATGAGTTTCTGTTAATACGTAATCTACAACTGTTATGTTATAACATCCTTATTTTACGAACACCCTTATTATTTGTTCTTTATAATCCAATTGAACAAATTCTACAATTTTGCTCATAAACATATTTCCAACTTTTATATGGTCGCCTTTTCTCGGTACAACAGATATTCCGCTATGAAATTCTTGCTGACCCAAAACTTCATAATTACCATATCCTGCACCTTGTACTATCATAGTTATAAACATATTTAGAATATTTCCCCTTTCACAATATAAAACTACTACGATATGAATCTTTGAATATAGCATACCACCTTTCCAAAACATGTCCAAATAAATTCATAAATTTTAAGAACATATTATAAAAAGTTCTGCTATTAAATGAAACAATATCTATATTAGGCTATTCTCATACTAAAACATACCTAGCAATTTAATTATCTAAAATGCTAGGCATACTTTTTTATATCCTTTTTCTCATTAAGTTATATATGTATACTATTACTGCAAGGCTTATACTTATTAAGGTTACATAGAATCCATAATGTGTATTTTCAATACTAATTCTTAAATTCATACTTCCTGTAATTGTTTCTACATGCCATGTGAGGAATTCATATATGCATGATATTATTATTAAAATCATACATAGAAAGTTTAACATTTCTATGTCTACTGAACCCTTTTTCATAAATATCATGGCACTTGATACTAATGATCCTACATATCCAATTATCATACAAATATTCATCCATGACCATCCATTACTGTAATCTTCCGTTCTACTAAAGAAAAACCACGGTAAAAATAGTCCTACAATACTTATTATTAAAAGTATTGTAATTGCTATTCTTGAGGGTAGCCTCATAATTTTATCTATCAACTCCTTTAATAATAATTACCAATATTATACTATAGCACTTACATTAATTAAACTCCTGTTACTTCTTTAGTGTTTACTGGGTTTGATGTTGTATTAGTTATTTCAACCTTAGTTGCTGGAATATCATCAATAGTCCCTACAGTATAGTGTAAAACAGCTATAGCTTCTTCTCTTAGAACCTTAGACCCATACATACAAAGTCCTCTTATCCCATCTGCAAAAGCTGATTGTAATCTCATAGCTTCTACCTCATCTATTTGCTTTGCAGCTCCTATAGCTGACTTATGATGAGCAACGATTTTATTTACTGGTAGTTCCTGAGATTGAACAACTTGCATTCCATTTATTCTTTGACCTTCTACTACACCATTTTCGAGCACATTTGGATTAGATGTAAATCTAGGGTCCTTTGATAGGAGTCCTAATACATCAGCTGATACAGTTACAAACCTATCTTTTGAAGGAACTTTGTTATTCGCAAGCACTGTTCCAAGGTCTACAATGTAATCATACGCATTTCTTGGTGTCAGTTGCTTTTTATTTGAGGTTGAACCTATTGAATTACCCGCTTTAACTCCTGCTATTAATGTTGTAAAGAAATCTGTATCATAGGTCTCCGCTAAAACTGCTGCATGTTCTGCAGTAGTAACTGCCATTACATCTGCTTTAAGTTGTACCTTATCACAATCATCAAGTGAAAAAGCAAAGTACTTCTTCTTATCAAATGTCATTTCTATTGGTGTTGTAGCTATACTGTCCCATGATATAGTTCCTGTATAATCTTTTACTTGCCCTGCTCCAACTCTATTAAATGTTACCGTTTTTCCCTTTATATCACTTGGTTTAGTTGAAAGAGCATCTGCTTTTGATACTGAATGAAAGTTTGCAATTAATGCTCCTTCCCATAATGTTGGTTTAAAATTATCCACTGCCACTTATATTACCTTCTTTCCTATTTATTTAATTTACTAAATTGTTCTGCCACTTCCTCAGCTGTCATATTATCAGCATTGTTTAATAATGCTTCATATGTGTTATTACTAAATCCACTTGTATCTGGATTAGCTGGCTTTTTACCGCCTAAAGATACCTGGAATAAATCCTTATATGTTTCTTTCATACCTTTAAACTGCTCCTCTAAGCCTTCTATTGAACCATCTTCTTTTATAACTAACTTATCTCTATCAAACTTACCTAAAAGTAAATCTGAATGTTTAGCATTGTTTTTCAGAAGTAAATTATTAATAGCACTATCTAAAGTTATATTTCTTATTTTAGCTTCGCTATCTTTTTTAAGTGTTTCAATAGTAGCTTCATGATCTTTTATTGTCTTTTGTAAAGCTTCATTATCAGCATTATTCTTTTTAAGTTCTTTAATAGTTGAATTCGCTGTATCTAATTGACCTTGTATGTCTTCCTTTTGTCCTTTCAGCTTTTGGTATCTTTCATCTGCATTTTCTAGAGATGTAGTATAAATTTTGTTATACTTCATATCTCTCAAAACACCTGTAATCTGCTCATCTGAAAGACCTTGAGCCTTTAATAGTTCTTCAAATTTCATGCTTCTATCCTCCTATATTTACGATTTTTACGAGTTCTCTTCTCAAATATAGTTACTATAGTTGTTCTTTTACGTCTGCTCCTATAGAAAAAAGACAAAACTAAAAGCACCTACTTCTAAGTAAGTGCTTAGTCTACAATTGGTATATATGTACACCTGCAATTTGAATGTAAAGGTAGAATAGGAGACTTATCTACAAAATATATTTTTCCATGTTTCTTACCACACACTTTGCAAGTTCTTTCATCCTTAGCAGCCCATACCTGCACCTTTTCTATTCCTGCGTCTTCATATGCTCTATGGCTACTTTGATTTAAATAATGCATTGCCTCTGTTCTAACTAGCCTATGGGTAACATTAAATCCTTGCTGCATTAAATTACCTAACCCTATACTTATTTCAGCTATTGTTTTACCTTGTATAAGTCCTTGAGTTAAAAACTCATTTAAGTTACTGGCCAGTATAGATGTGTTTTTCCAAAGCCTTTTACTAAAGAAACTACCTTGCCAAGGCTTTTCTAGTAACTCTTCCATTAAAGCTTGATTTACTTCTGCAAAATCTCCAAGATCAAGTGATTTCATTATATTCTTGTAGTTATCAGAAAATGCTTTGAACATAGCCTCCTTTGTTAAGCTCTCTACATTATCTACTAATTCTTCTATAATGTCCTCAAACTTTTTCTTAAGTAGTGATAATCTATTATGTTTATGCATATCTGTAAGATTAGGTTTTCCTCCATTTATTTTCTCAGCAACCCTATATAACTCCTCTGATAAGTGATAGTACGCTTCCTGATACATTTCAAGAATAGCTTTATTTTTTTCTTCTAAGCTGTTGTATATACTCCAAGTATTATTAGCAATTCTACTTTCCCAGTACTTACTATTTTTACTCATCAACCTCACCAACTTCTGCTAATGGCACCTTATCCTTAAATGGTAGACTCTCTTGTTTTTGACTTTCAAGCTCTTTCTTTTCTAACTCTATGTCTTTAACCCAAGGGTGATTAGCGAGAATAGTTTTATCTGAAATAACTCCTTTAGACTTTTGACAATTATCTATTGTCTCACTTTCATTTATCTCAATATCCCTATTAAAAATAATATCTACATCAATGTTCTCATATGTACCTTCGCCTATTTCACTTAGATAAATATTTATAAAATACAATAACATTTCAAATCCCATTTTAAACTGTGTTTCAAGTGCATTACATTTAAGGTCCAATCCACTATACATAAACTTTAATGCTACTCCTGAAGGTGCTGATCCAAATTTATCTAAGTCCTTATTAACACTTTGTCCATCTTCAATAATATCTCTTTTAAGTTGTTCATAGTGTTCTTTAAGTGCTGTAATGTCCATAGTTGGAGTTAATGTATCTACACCACCCTCTTGAGGATCATCTACTAATACAGCCCTATATTCATTAAGCTTTCTCATAAAATCATCTATATCTTCTCCACCATATCCTTTTAAGACAAATATAAGATTCTTAACTTCTTCAACATAGTTTGCAGCTTCACTTCTAGATAAATCATAGCTATCAAGTAAGGTCTTCACAAACTTTATATCTGGCATCTCAATGTGATTGTTTTTGAAAGGAATAAAGGGTACTTTTCCCCAAGCATACCACTCATTATCCTTATTAAAATGTGATACTTTTGTATTCTCATAGTTATTATTGTTGTAGTCATAAACAAGGTAATTATTATCAAGGATATAATATGTAACATCTTCAGGTGTCCAGTATTCAACGTGTATAATTATTTTGGCTTTGCTATATTCCCATACTTCTTCGTCATATACCCTTATTAAAGCTTTTAACTCTGTATGTGTCTTATCTTCCCATATAGGGATGCATTGCTCACTAGGTATTACTATAGTCTTAAATTTGTTATCCTCTAAATAAAAATGAAGCCATGCTATTCCTTTATTGCTGGCTTCATAACCTAATTCACTAAGGTTATAGTGAAAATGTTTACCTAATATGCTCTTGATCTTGTTAATATAATCAGTATTATTACATTTTAGGGAATAGTCCCTTGCTAATAAATAGTTAATCTTTTCATCTACCAAATTCTTATACTTTGCATGTGCTATCCTATTATTTGCCTTGTATGTTTCTTCAACTCTTTTACCATTTACAACTTTAAATAGCCTCCTGCTTTTTATGTCATTTTCAACTTTATAGTATCTATCACCTTTTAGCATAAGATCAACCTTTTGTGAGCTTCTATGAGCATTAATAGTACTTATAAGGTATTCATTATTAATTTTATTTTCCTTCATTGCAATAACACCAGCCCTAACCCCTCTCCTTAATTTATTCCATATATCTTTTAACCCCACTGTATCACCTCTTTTAGGCATAAAAATAAGACCTAGAATGTTCTAAGTCCTTTCTTATCAATATCTTCAGTTGCATATCTTAATGCATCCATTAAGTGATTGTATTCATCAATAGGCTTATTACTAACTTGTCCTTCCTTAGTACTCCAAACATAGTTACTTAGCTCTATTAATGTATTTTCACACCTAGGATGTACATATATTTTATAGTTTTGTATCCTTTGAATTCCAAATAAGATACTATCCTTACCTTTTCTTGCAGCCTTAATCCTTCTTATACCAAAGTGCCTTATTTCATCTATTGATTTAGGTTCTGCACAGTCAGCTTTAATTCTTTCTTTACCATAACCTTTATACTTGATCATATCAGCTATATCCTTATTAGTCATAGCCTTTTGGTAAAACTCATCAAAAATATAGATTTCACTATTTTTCTTATCAACTAATGCTGCTATAAAAGCTGTAGGATCATTGGTATAGCCAAAGTCTAGTCCAAAAACTGATACTGTATCTGGTCTTTTACTTATATCAGATACATCAAAATCCATAGACTCAAAGTTATTAAATACAAGCCCCTCAGCTATTCCCCATTCCCCAAGGCCCTCTATCTTAAATCTTCTTGGATTCTTTACTTTCATTTCATTAAATATAGCTATATCATCTTCTCCAAGAAACTCATTACACATATAATTAGTAGTAAGTGCTAATACATTATTACTTTTACAATCAAAGAACCTCATTTTAAGCCAATGTTTTTCACTCCAAGGATTAAATGTAAGTGTTAATTGCTTAAAATATCCCTGTGGAAGCTCTCCTCTTATTGACATATCTATCTTGTTAAAGTCATCTTCATTCATAACTTGGAAAGCTTCTTCAAACCAACACCAACAAAGATGTCCAACTTCAACAGTTATAGAGGTTATGCTCATAGGATCATCAAGACCTCTAAATAATATCTTTTGTCCTGTAGGTATATATGTAGCTTCTAAAGGAGACTTACTAAAATGCCATAAATGGCTTACACATAAGTTATTACAAGCCCATTTTAGCTGGGTATATGTGCTATCTTTGTGAGTATTAAATACTCTTCTAATAACTAAAGTGTTTGCCAATGGATATTTCATCATGTTGTAAATTATCCATTGAGCTGTGGTAGTAGACTTCTTACTCCCTCTCCCACCTTTAACTACCCTATATCTACCTTTATAGTTCCAAAAGGTCCTATAACCTTTCCCTATCTTTTCAGATATATTAATCTTCAAGCTCATCTTCACCTTCAAATATAACTGTTTGATTAACATCTGCTTCAACTTTATCTACGAATAGTCTATATCTTTTTCCTAAAAGCTCAGCAGCTTTATTTCTATCTTTGGCTCCTACTTGCTTTTTTACTATTCTAGCTTCACTCATAGAGTCTCCAATGTTCTCTATAACAACTACTTCCTCAGTTTCTTCTCCTCTCATAACCTTAGTTAGATACTTAAGGACTTCCTCTTGCCTTGCTATAGCCTTTTCATCTAGCTCTCTCATTCTTTGGTCTATGTAACTTTTTATATTAGGTTTTATTAAGTTTTCAGCTCCTATTACTGTAGCTGTTTTTTTACTATATCCTGCTTTAACAGCAGCTTCAGTGGCATTGCCTAACTCAATATAATAGTCAGCAAATGCCTTCTGTTTTGGTGTTAATTTCACAATGCCACCTCCTCTATAAAAAGAAAAAGAACTCTTACATAGAGTTCCAAGATAAATTATTAAGTTATTCCTTTAAAAAATTTTTAAGCTTCTCATCTAGTGAAGTCATTTTTATGTATTCTTTTTCAGTAAGCTGATTAATATCCTTATTCCTACTTAATATATAGAATAAAGAATATAAATCTATAACTTCTTCTACAATGTTTAATTCATAGTATTTAATTAATTCATACTTTATTTTATTATAATCGTAAAATTTTAACTCCTCATTAAAGTTATATCCATATTGTGTACCATAACCTTTATCTAAGTACTGAAAAAAATGAGTATTATATATTAAAATTGCATTATGTTGAACTTCTTCTTTTATAAGCTTAGCTATAGTGTTTGTTAAAACCTTTTTATTTTTTTCTTCTATCTTTTCTTGGTTTTCTTTTTCAACTTGAAATTGTCTTTCCATATTTTCTGTTGCTTTATTTCCTCCATATACAGCACCAAAATAAACAGCTATGAATCCTATGATAGCTGTGATGAGTGCTGAAAATGATGTAGAAAACAAATTATAGATGACCTCTTTCTCATTAGGAAAATATTTAGGAACAATCCATATCATAAACTTGCCAAATGATATAACTAAAAAAATAAAGTAAGTAAACATAAATAAAACTACAGCTATTTTAGTAATATCCTTATATACACTTTTTATTGTAAATAAAATAATATCTATAGTTAACATTAATATTAATGTTAAACTCATGAAAACACCTACATAATAATTTATAAAATTCTGTACTAATAAACTTATAAAAAATAATAATGATAATATAATAGTAATTTTCTTAAAATTTATTTTATCGAGCAATTTTTTAATTTTATTTTTCATTTTACATAGCTCCTTTAAAATATTAAACAAAATATATTCTAAATTACTTTTTAACCTTCTACATAAATTCAATCTTATTTTAAATATTAATATTACTTATTTACAATACTAACTTCTTCTCAAAATAATTAACATTAATCATTTCACCATATGTATTTAAAATATCAGCTTTACTATAAAACTTAAACGCTTTATCGAAACTTATTCCAGTATTTAAAACCATCATCCTAACTGCATGTAAATCATTTTCATATCTCTCATATGTAGGATTTTGTGATAACTCTCTTAGTGTACACCTAGAAACAATCGGATTTAATCCAAAATCGTTAAAAGCCTTGATAATACTATAATTTCCTATAGTAGCTACACTCTGCCCATCTAAAGATCCTCCTATAATATTCCATTTAGGATAACTACCATTTACTTTTCTATATGACTCTATCAGAATACCTTCCACTTCTTTTATATGTTGTTGTCCCAACTGTCCAACATAGTCCTCTCTTGAAAAATTTTCACCTAATATCTTTCTATAACTTCTTTCATTTCTGTGTACAATTGGTTGTGATAACACTGATTGTACAAATATTGAATAGCCTAACTTTTCTTTATTACTAAAATACTTTTCAATTTGTTTCAACTTACAAGAATTGTCATCTACTTTTATAATACCATTATGTTGTTTAAATCTCTCGCATAAATCTACAGCCAACCCAATATACAGTACTTCCTTTGTATAATAATCCCAAAAACAATATACTCCTGCTGATGCCCACCCATAATAATCATTTGGAGAACACAAGTCTTCTAAAGCATATGCTATTTCATTTGCTTCATCTTTTTTATATGCATCAATAATTACAGTCCCAAACATAAAATCCCCTCCATTACCAAATACAATTTTATGTAAAATAATCACAAGAGTTATTTCTATATTTTAGGACAATTTTCCTCCTTTTCCACGAAAATTATGAAAATAATAACATTTTTTCTGCGTATAAAAGCACCTATGAAACTAATCATAGATGCTTTAACTCGTAACCCCTGTTGTATCCCTTACAAGGATCTTCATAGTATTATAATAACACTTTTAATATACTGCTATCTCCCAAATTTATACCAAAACTGTACCATTTTTGTACCTCAAATTAACACCATTGAGCTATATCTGATATAAGCTCTTCTCGCTTTCTATAAGCTGTTGTTCTTCCCATATTCAACATATCTGCTATTTCAGGAATACTTCTTTTATCCCCATACTTAAGTTCTATAAATCTTTTATTCTCTTCACTTAGCATTTCTATATTATTTTTCAGAGTTAGTATGGATCTTTCTATCTCCCTTATCTTTTCATGTTTCTTAATTAACTTTCTTCTAACATATCTCCATTCATTTTCAAGCCTTGTGATAGCTGCTATTAGCTCCCTATCCATGTAACTATCACCATTATGTGATGTTTGAACATTAATAGAGCTATAATCTATTCCTAAATACATTTCAGCTTCTATACTTATATTAGATCTCTTTATATCCTTCATTATCATATCAGCATGCTCTTGAAGACTTTCACATTCTCTCTTTAGACAGTTTATCATCTTTATTTTCTTATACATATCATAAAGTCTAGCTTCTACCTTTCTAAATAATTCATTATTCATAAGTTACACCCCCTATGGTATAATCAAAATGTAATAGATTCATTTTAGGGAGTATAACTATTAGGGTTATTCTCCTATTTTTATATCTAATACTTTAACCTAGCTTTCCTTTTATCCTCTAATAATTCCATCATCTGAGCCTTCGTAAATCTAGTTAATACAAAATCATTTTCATCTTTAACCTCATACTTAAAACCTGTACTTGTAAAAAGACAGCCTCTTTCACAAAAATAAAGTCTATTATATCTATCCGCATATACTTTTCCATCGATAAACATAAATTCTCCCCCATTTACACTAGTTCTTATTAATCATTCAGTAAGGCTTCTTTTGCTTTTATAATTAGTTCCTTAAAATTAAAACCTTTATGATAAAGCCCTTCTATATACTCCGAACATATTAATGCTATCTCTTTATTCATATAACACACCTTCCCAAAACAATGATTATCAATTGATAATAGCATGATGCATAAGTTCACTATTTGCTGAATCCTAGCTATACTATCAAACTCTAATTACTGGTTTTATTTCAACTTCTATAGGCCTAATATCCCCCTTTTTTATTTTCTTTAGCTTTTCAGCATCTACTATATTTCTAAACCCTCTTTCCTTAACTCCACCATCTTCTTTATAACTAACTACATATACCTTCATATAATCTTTCCTTTCTAAATTAAATAATCTAATACAGCTCCTCTACCACTAGTGACTTCCTTACAGTTATTAATAAAATACTCATATGGTATGCTACACATTCCTTTTATTCCTGGATTAGATTTATATAGTTTCCAGTATGGTTGTATTTGCTGGAACTCTATTTTAAATACTTTTCCATGTGCCTTAAAGTTTACTAATAGAAATGCTATTCCTCCATGTTTTTCCCATTCACTCATAAAATCTATTTGATGCTCTTTAATGTTCTTAAGAGGTAAGTTATTTTTATTGCTCGTTTCTTTAGCATCGAATGCTATAGCTTGTCCATTGCATGTACCAATGTAGTCAAGTGTACTCTTCTCCTCATAATAAGCTCCTATAATCTTTGATCCTGCCCTTTTAGGCTTCATTGGTGTAGCTATCTTTTGAACTATAGCAATACCTTTATTTTTATATACTTTATTAGAATGATTAATTATCTCTTCAAATATGTCACCTCTATGTACTCCCAATCTTCTAACCTCTCCTACGCTTAATTTATTCCTAACAGTTGTTTTCTGATCTCCTTCATATCATATGCATACTCATCTTTAGGTCTAGGTCCTAACTCTAGTTTAGAGATTTCTTTATCCTTATCTTCTTTAATCCATCTTTGAATAGTTGCATAATGACTTTTGTATCTTTTGCCTTCACTCTCCATGTAAAGACTTAATTTTTCTATATACTTATCTGTAATAGCTCTAGTGTGTGTGCTTATTAACTTTTCATATTCCTCTTCTTTTAATAAAACATTCTTAAATTCTCCTAAACACACTACATTATTCTCATTGTTATCATTATTTACATTATTATCATTATTGTTTGTTTCCGTTTGTGTTCTGCCCATGTACTGATTATGTTCCGCTTGTGTTCTGTTTATGTTCCGGGAACCTTCTGCACCTCTTGATATATCTATCTTAGAAGCGTTCCGATTTTGATACTGCTCATAGCTTACTATTGTAATTGTTGTTTTCTTTTTATCAGCTTCAAATATAATCATTCCATCACTTTGTAAAAGCTTCAAAAACTCTCTTGTTTTCCCTGCTCCCCACCCCCACCTTTCCATAAGCTTTCTTTGAGATGTTATAAAGCTACCTTTTTTTACTTCAATCAATTCATTACCTAAAAGAAATTTATTATCTTGATGATTGGCTAACAAGAGAAGGTCTATCCATGCTCTAGCTTTATCAAAAGGCTTCTCCTGCCATAACCAGTGGTCCTGTATACTTCTATATAAGCTTATCCAGCCTTTACCTTCTCCTGCCATTGCCTACCTCCTATTCTTCAAAAGGTGTCCCTTCAAAACTGACTTGCTCTTCTACAACTTCATTACCCTCTATCTCGTCATCAACTTCTTCAGAGTCCGATACTACAAACTCAGGCTCTATAAAACTATCTCCAAACCCTATGCTATCCTTTGGCGTTTTAATTGTCATTGTTGTATTATCTCTTTGAAATCCTTCTAATATTGTTTGATTTTCATGCTGTTCAATTGATATTGGCATATACTTAATAAGTTTTAGAATTACTGTTTTAAGTCCCATACTTACGTAATGATCTTTCCAAGGTCCGGTTATTTGCCCTTTGAATTTTGACTTTGTGAACTTATCTCTATGTTTGTCCATTTGTTGCTTACTCATTACAACAAACCCATTCCCCCCATCTTTTAGCTTATAACATGCATAAAAGTGGGTTATCTTATCTTCACTATCTTCTCCACATGGTATATGCACCAACCTCTCATCAAGTCCGTATGCATACTCAAATTTATCTCCTTCATAAACCTCATGGGCTGATATGGTACTTACTGCTCCAGTTCTTCTAACTAAATCAAGTGCTCCTTTGTAGCCAATCTGAAACTGAGCCTCCATTCTGCCAGTCTTATTATTTTTAAAAGGAACTATATATGCATGCCCTAATAAATTAGGTTCTAATCCTAAAGATGCACAGTTTACTATACTTCCTATGATTGTTTCAGGTGTACAGTTCATTAGCTGAGGATTTCTACTTACTGCATTAAGACCTATTCTGCAAAGCCTTTCAGGCGTTACATGTTTTGGCACTAAGCTTTGTATAGCTTTAAACTGTGTACTTAACTGTGAGGTTAGTACACCTTGAAAACTCTCAATAGGAGATACAGCCTTTTTCTCTTGTTGCTTTACCAATTTATTTTTTACACTTTCATTTGTAGCCATTACTTTGCCTCCTTAACTTTATTTATGAACAATCTTCTTGTACTGCCTTGTTTTAAATATTGCTTGTATAGATTTGGGCAATTCTCTTTAAATGATTTTGAATCAAATCTACTTGTTATACTATTGCTCCATGTCACCCTAAAATCTCCTGCTATAGCTTTAGAATGTTCTCCCATTGAACTCTTAATTTGGTTGTCTATTTCATTAATCTTCTCTTTTATATGTTCCTCTTGCTCTTTCAGCTCAATCCTTTTATTAATAAGTTTACTAATATCCTTATCTAATACTATTTCTTCATCACTTTTAGCTTCAGGATATAGCATACTAATAACCTTACTTGATGCCTCAGAGCCATCTATTTTAGGTGGCTCTCTCTTTTCCACATGATTAACCCAAAATTCCTTCTCCATTTCTATTAGGTACTCAATGATTTCATTATCTCTTTCTATTGTTTTATGTATAAATTTCTGTCCTCCAATCAAGCACGCTATGTATGCTGTTTTATATCCTGTAACTGCTAAATAATGTTGAACTTGCAATATGTATGCAGCAGGTACTTCCTCTCCATCCCATTCCTTTGCTAAAAATGAATTAGCAGTTTTACACTCTAAAATTGCTCTTTCTCCAACTACTACCCTATCTAGGTTAGCTAGCATCCAGGGGTAATCTTTATGTTGTAAAATAACATTTCTACTTCTTACTTTTTTGCCTGTCCTTTTGGTGAATTCTTTAGCAACTATTTCTTCAAGCCTGTTACCCCAATAAGCAGCTTCACTTTGTTCCTGCCCTTGAACTTCTCTCTCAACTTTCTCTAAATAAACCCCTATAGGCGATTTGTATTTATTTAGTCCACATATAGCACTTACATCTGAACCACCTATGCCATTTTTTCTAGCCTTTAACCATTCTATGTGTTCCATATTTAAAGTCCTAGCTAACACTAACGTCATTAGCACTCACCCCTTATTAAATAACGCTTTGAAGCAAATTCTATTAAACAATCCTCACAAACTGTAAATCCTTCTATTTCATAATGATCCTCATATATGTAAATTTCATTTCCACATTCATAACAAATAGCTTCTATTCTCGGATATTCCTTATCATCTTCTAGCCATTCATCATGAAGTCTATCTAAAATAGCTTCCATTAAAAATCTCTCCTTTGATTTTTATTCAAAACTCATATAAAATGAAAATAGTAATTAATTTAATTTATTTTTTTCTTTATACAGTCTTAGGACTGTCTTTTTTTATTTCTTCACATAACATTCTCTCAACTATTGAAACACTTTCGATAAGCTTAACCATTACATAATCAATCTTTGTTACCCTTGATAAAAAATCAATACTATGAAATTTAATATCCTGTGTAGTCATATCTGATGCTAGCTTGAAAGTTTCTTTATCAACCTTTCTTCCTATAGCATCCTCTAACATTTCTCTAAGCATGATTCTCCATTCCTTTCCTTAGTGGCTAACTATTCATCTTAAAATATGCCTAGTGTTAAATCTTCCTTAAACCTATCTATTGCCAAGGTAATAATTCTTATTTTTTCTTTTAGCTGTTTATTTTCTTTTTCTAGTTGCACTTCATATTCTGTCTTAAAATTATTTTTAACTAGCTTCATGTAATCTGCTAAAGCTTCCTCTGAAATTCTCCATTCTGATCCTACTTTAAAAGCTCTTAATCTTCCCCTTTCAATTTCTCTTTTTATAGTTTGATGATCAGCATCTAGCATTGCAGCTGCTGCTTTAACTTTATAAGCTCTCACTTCTCTAACCTCCTATTTACATTTATTATTTGGAAAAATATCATCAACTGAAACACCTAATGAAACTGCTATTTTTCTAGCATTAATTAAACTAGGTACTGAATTACCATTCATTATTTCATAAAAAGATGACCTAGAAATTCCGCTTTTCTCTATAACATACGATGTCTTTATTCCCTTTTCATTAATTGTCTTCTTGATGTTGTTCTCCATTCTTTCACCTCCTTCGAAAACTATAATTTAATTTTACAATCGAAATTCCGGATATTCAAATTATATTATCCGGAATTTCGATGATTATAATTGATATCCTCCTATAACCTTTTACTTCCTCCGTTTTTCTGAATTTTTTTATTTACTTTACCGGATACATATGATATTATTATCCTGTAAACCGGATTGTAAGATAAAGGAGTTAAATTGATATGAACATTGGTGAGAAATTGAAACATGCACGAGAAGAAAAAAAGTTAACACTTAAATCTTTAGCAGATATAAGTGGTGTAGGCCAAAGTACTATTTCAGATATAGAAAATGGTTTATCTAAAAATCCAAGAAGGGATACATTAAATAAACTTGCTAATGCTTTAGATGTTTCAATAAGTGACTTATTCAGCGATACTACATCTAATAAAAATGAAGATACAAGTTCAAAAAAGGCTTATTTAAATATAGATATAGTACCTGAAGAATTCACCGATGCAAATCTTGCTAGGCAATATGTTAACAAACATCAAATTTTTGGGTCACATGGTTTTGATCCTGATAAACTTGACGACTCTGAAATACTAGAGTTTGCTAATGAACTTTTAAAACAAATGGAAATGGTTAGTTTCAAATACAGAAAATAAACAAATTTAGCATTGTAGGTGATTTTATTTGAAATGGATTGACACAATAGTAACAGGATTAAGTGAATTATATGGATCAACTGATCCTTATGATTTATGTGATGCTCTAAATATAAAAATCATTAGAATAAATAAAACCTCATTCATTTTAAGAAATGAAGCCGCAATATACATAAGAGATTTTAATAACAACGAAACCATATTTTTAAGGGATGATTTATCCTATAAAGAAGAATCTTTTTACTTGGCACATGAAATTGGTCACGCAGTACTTCATCCTGAGATAAGAAATTCTTTTAATAAAAATTTGATTAATACTGATAAGCTTGAAAAGCAAGCTGACTACTTTGCTTTAAAGCTTATCAATATAACAATAGATGAAATAGAGATGTATGGAATGACTATATCTCAAATAGCTTGCTCTTTAGAGCTCCCAGAGAGAGCTTTAAAACAACTTATTTGATTTATATATTTTTTAACTACCAAAAGAACATAAGTTCTAAAAGGAGGTATGACTTATTAAAGGATCAGTTGAAAAAAGAAATAATTCTTGGCGCTTTAGAGTTGATATCGGTGTTGATCCCGAGACAGGAAAGAGAAAGCAAAAATCCAAATCAGGATTTAAAACCAAAAAAGAAGCTCAAATTGCACTTGCAGAGTTTATATCTAAGTATGAAAATGGTGAATACTTTGAGTCTCAAAAACTAAGCTTAAGAGAATACTTAAAGTATTGGCTTGAAACATATGCTAAATCAAATGTTTCTGCCTCTTCTTATATTAGATATAAGCAGTTTGCTACACAAATAACATCTAAACTTGGTGGACTTGAAATAGCTAATATAAAACCAATGCATATTCAAAAATTTTATAGTGACTTACAAAAGACTAATTTATCTAACTCAACAATATTAAAGGTTCATAGAATGTTATCTATGGCTTTGAAACATGCTGTTGGATGGCAGATGTTAAATTATAATCCTGCAAGTGCTGTTAAGCCTCCAAGACCTGAGCATATTGAAATGAATATATGGGACTCTGATACTATAAATGAAGTTCTTAAAGAATTAAAAGAAAGTAATAGTAATCTTTATATTCCTATTCTTATAGGTGTGACTACTGGAATGAGACAAGGTGAAATAGCAGCTTTAAGGTGGAGAAATATCGATTTTACAAATGGGTTTATTTCTGTAACCCATAACTTTCAAAAGATAGACAATAGCAATAACTATGCTCTTACTTCGCCTAAAACTAATAAATCAAATAGAAGTATTGCTATGATGGATTTAACTATAAAGGAACTTAAAGCTCATAAAAAGAAACAAAATGAATTAATTATGTTAAATAGAGATTTTTATAATAATCAAGACTTTGTATGTGCTTTTGAAGACGGTTCTCCATTCAAGCCTGTTTATATAGGTGAGCTTTTTAGAAAATTTATTAGAAGATCTAATTATCCTAAGATAAGGTTCCATGATCTAAGACATAGTCATGCAACTTTACTATTAAAGCAAGGGGTTAACCCTAAAATAGTATCAGAAAGACTAGGACATGCAAACATATCAATAACACTTGATACTTACTCTCACGTTTTACCTAATATGCAAAAGGAAGCTATATCAAAGCTAAATGAAATGTTTTAATGAGTATATTTTTATATGTATGTGTACACTTTGAAACATTCGTGACCAAATTGTGACCAAACTGGCTTTTAATATATATTTATCTCAAAATATAAAAAAGGGCTACATCTCTGTAACCCTGTGTTATCAATTGGCGGGAATGTGTGAGAATCGAACTCACCCATGACGCTACTAACGCCACAAGCCGGTTTTGAAGACCGGTAGACACACCAGCACCTATCCACTCCCTTGAGTAATTACAATCTTAGCATAGTATTATTTTTTTTTCAATAATCAATGATTAACATAGATATAATCTATAGCAATATTCTCCTATCTTCAACTCTCTTGGTAACTTTTTCTCCATCAAAATATTCAAGTATAGGTACTGCATATTTTCTACTTGCTGAAATCAAATCTCTAAATTGTGCAGCTGTAATTTCACCATTTTCCTTTAAGAAATCAACTATTTTCTCTCTAGCTAAATCTAAGTATTCTTTATACAAATATATATCATCTGCTACTTTTACTAAAACATTAGACTCAACTAAAGAGTCAAATACTATTTTCCCTGTCCTTTCTTCTTTACCGTAGGACTTCAATAAATCAGCTATCTTAGGTGGCTGATACATTGATTCTTTCATTTCCTTTAGAATTTGGGTTCTTATTTCTTCTTGTCTTTTATCAAGCTTTATTTCAAAGTCTTTTTTAGCAACAAATGCTGTTCCTAACTTTAGTGTACCCTCTTCTAAAATTTTTATAATCTCATCATATAATCTTTGTTTTATTTTTTTTCCTACAAGTTTGTTTTTAAATTCTTCCTTAGACATACCTGCTTTAAGGGGATTTAGCTTATGATACTCACCTAGTATTTCATTTGACTTTTCTATAAGAGAAAATATATATGAAACATGAAGATAAACATCACCATCAGTTTGAGGAAGTCTTCGAACTCTACCTTTTTCAACTAATGCTTCTACTATAGAATCAAGACCTGCTATTCCTTTTCCTGCTGATTTTATAAGATCATCTACTTTTGGATATAAATTACTAGTTGCTTTTATTGCTTGTTCAACTATCTCTTCAGGGGATCCCTTTTCCTTAAGCTCTAATTCTGCAATAACATTTTTGTCTCCTGATTTATGCTTTTTAGGATTAGGATCTAATATAGTTCCTCCTCCGATAGTTATCATAGGTGAATAGCTTCTTATTACATATTTGTCACCTCTTCTAACAGCAATTTTATCCTCAAGTCTTATTTGTATAAAGGCACTTTCTGAAGGTTCTACTGTTTCTTTATCAAGTATTACTACTCTTCCTAAAACCTCAGTAGTTCCATGGTAAACCCTTACTCTATCTCTATTTTTTAATGGTCTTGCTGCATCTTTAAGGTATTTAAGTCTACAATCTATCATCATCGTATTCTCCATGATACCTACCTTGCCTATGCAGTCCCCTCTTTTAACTTCTGTCTTCTTTATATTAGCAAGATTTATTGCAACTCTTTGACCTGCAAATGCTTCCTTTACGCTACTTTCATGTACTTGTATACCTCTAACCCTTGTTTCAAACCCCTCTGGGTAAACTGTACATTCATCTCCCTCTTTTATAGTTCCAGAAATAAGTGTACCTGTAACAACTGTTCCAAATCCACTAACTGAAAATACTCTATCAACTGGCAATCTAAATTCTGTATGTAAATCCTTATCCTCTACTTCATCAGTCATCTTATCTATAAGTTCTATAAGGTCATTAATACCTTCCTTCATAATTGATGAAACATCGACTATAGGAGCATCCTTTAAGAAAGTTGATGATACTTCCTCCTTAATATCCGCTTTTATCATTTCAAGCCACTCTTCATCAACCATATCTTTTTTTGTTAAAACAACTATACCTTTTTTAATGTCTAATAATTCTAATATATTAAGATGCTCTCTTGTTTGAGGCATTATACCTTCATCAGCTGCGATAACTAGTAAGACTATATCTATTCCGCTAATACCAGCTAGCATATTTTTAATGAATTTTTCATGTCCTGGAACATCAACAATACCTGCCCTTTTGCCACTTTTAAAATCAAAATAAGTAAATCCAAGATTTATAGAAATACCTCTTTCCTTTTCTTCAGATAGAGTATCTGTATTTCTTCCTGTTAAAGCTTTTATTAGGCTTGTTTTGCCGTGATCAATGTGTCCTGCTGTTCCTACTATGATGTGTTGCATATTTTCCTCCTAAATTATATTAGATAATGTTTCTGATATAATTTTGTAATCATCTTTAAATAAAGTTCTAACATCTATAATTATGGTATCTTTATAAAGTCTAGTAACAATCGGTATATCTGCTTGTCTCAGTTCTTTCTCAACTTCCTGTGGCTTTTTAAATCTTGGGCTTATTGCTACAACATAAGTATCTATACTTTCAAGTGGCATAGCCCCTCCACCTACTTGTGAATGGTCCTCACAAATCTTAACCTCTGCTCTATCCTTTACCTTACTTCTTATACTTTTAGAAAGTCTAAGTGCATCTTTCTTTAAAATATCCTTGCTTTTAGTAAGCATGTTAAGGCAAGGTATTTCTCTTAATGCAACTTCCTCATCTAAATATAGCCTAAGTGTAGCTTCAAGTGCCGCAAGTGTCATTTTATCTATTCTAAGTGCCCTGGTTAACTGGTTTTTTTTCATTTTTTCAATGTATTCTTTTTTACCAGCTATAATCCCAGCCTGTGGTCCTCCTAGAATTTTATCTCCACTAAATGTTACTATATCTACACCTTTTCTAATACTTTCTTGAACTGTTGGCTCATAGGTTAACCCATATTTTGAAATGTCTATAAATATCCCACTGCCTATATCTTCAATTATAGGTATACCTGTTTTTTTACCAATAGCTACAAAATCCCCTACTTCAAGTTCTTCTGTGAAGCCAAGGATTTTATAATTACTTTGATGTACTTTAAGAATACAACCTGTATTATCATTAATTGCATTTTCATAATCGTATACGTGGGTTCTATTTGTAGCTCCAACTTCAACAAGTTTAGCTCCACTTTGTTCCATTACAGAAGGAATTCTAAAGGACCCTCCTACTTCAACCAATTGCCCTCTAGAAACTATTGCTTCTTTTCCATTGCAAAGAGTTGAAAGTACAAGCATAACAGCCGCAGCATTATTATTAACAACAAGTGCAGCTTCAGCTCCTGTTATCTTACACACAATATCCTCAACATGACTATATCTAGAACCTCTTATTCCTTCATCAAGGTCATATTCTAAGTTATTATATCCCCTTGAAATATTAAGAACAGCATTTACTGCACTTTCAGCAATTACAGCTCTTCCAAGGTTTGTATGTAATACAGTTCCAGTAGCATTTATTACCCTTTTCAAATGCATTGAGGATTTCTTTTGGATTAAAGACATAATATATTTAAAAATATCTTCTGTATTATATTCTTTAATTCTTTCTTCTAATATATTATTTCTATAAACATCTATACCTTCTCTAAGTGACTCTAATATAATACTTCTTGGTACACCTTCTATAGACTTTATTTCTTCTCTTTCAAGTAATACATCAATTTTAGGAAGAGACTTTAAAAGTTCTTTTTTTTCAGCCATTTCTTATCCCCCTGATTATTTTATATATACATACTTTTCTTTTTTCTCCTCAACGAAGCCTATAATATTCGCGATAATATTGTTTTCCTTTAATTCATCTGCTAATTTAATTGCTTCTTCTTCTTTAAGTGTATATAATAGTCCTCCTGATGTTTGAGGGTCAAACATTAAATCTTCTATGTATGCATCTTTGACTAAAGACTCATAGTTTTTACCTACATGGTTCCTATTATTATATGTTCCTGCAGGTATCATTGCCATTTTCGCATATTCCTCAGCACCATTCATAAATGGGACCTTATCACTTTCTATAGTAATAGATAAATTTCCTCCTTTAGCCATTTCATATACGTGGCCTGCAAGTCCAAATCCTGTTATATCAGTACAAGAACTAATGTTATATTTTCTTGCTATATCAGATGCATATTTATTAAGAGTTGACATATACTTCATAGCCTCATCAATATGCTCTTTTGAAGCAATTTCCCCTTTTATAGCAGTATTTATAACTCCAGTTCCTATAGGCTTTGTTATAATTAATACTTCACCTGGCTTTGCATTTGAATTAGCAAATACTTTCTCAGGATGAACAAGTCCCATAACTGAAAGACCGTACTTTGGTTCATTATCACTTACTGTATGTCCACCAACTATAATAGCTCCAGCTTCTTTAACTTTATCCGCTCCACCTCTTAATATTTCTCCTAGTATTTCTATATCTAAACAATTTGGAAAACAAACTATATTAAGCGCAAGTGTTGGAGTCCCACCCATTGCATATATATCACTTAGTGAATTAGTTGCGGCAATTTGACCAAACATATATGGGTCATCTACTATAGGGGTAAAAAAGTCTAAGGTTTGTATCACAGCTGTTTCATCATTTATTTTATAAACAGCAGCATCATCTGATGTATCTATTCCTACTAATAAATTTTCATCACTTACTTTTGGTAATTTACACAAAACTTGTGCAAGGACATCTGGTCCAATTTTAGCAGCTCATCCTGCTGATTCTGTCATATGTGTTAACTTAACATCCTTTATTGACATAAACTCATCCTCCTAACACCCAAAATATAATATATATATACATAATTCGAGCTTTACAATAATATACACTTATTGTATATCATATAACAAAGAATATTCAACACTATTCTACTGTTATTTTATCTTTAAGGTTTTCAAACATTTTATCGCCAATTCCACCAACTTCTTTTATATCCTCAATAGTCTTAAAACCACCTTCTGTTTCTCTAAAGTCAATAATTCTTTGAGATAATGCATCTCCAATCCTTGGAAGATTCTTAAGTTCTTCCTTAGATGCCTTATTAATATTAATTTTTTCACTATCTTCTTTTTGCTTACTATTACTATCTCCACTTTTAGTAGTTCCTACTCCCAACCCTTGGCTATCTACCTGCTGTTCTACTGCTTTATCTTTAGTTTCCTTTGCACTTAATATTTTAAAATAATCCTGATCTTTTATTTCATATGCAAGATTTATACCCTCGGGATCAGCTTCTTTAGTAAATCCACCAGCAAGTTTAACTAAATCATCTAGCCTATCTCCTTCTTTTAATGCATAAACCCCAGGATTTACTACATATCCACATATATATGCTTTTATCGACTTGAAAGTTGAAGAAGTATATTCCTTATTTTGCTTTACTGTTTCATCTTTATCCTTCATTTCTTCTACCAAGACTCGATTCTTTTTTATTTCATCCTTAGGAATAGATGTTTTATTCTTAATATAGATAAATGAAGTTATTCCAAATATTATAAATAAAAACACTATTATTCCTACTCTTTGTTTTTTAGTAATTTTAATATCCATTTAAATCACCTCTATATAAATCATTTCCATTTTTCTTCAATTTAGTCTGTATTTATTGCATTTTTCTGTTATAATATAGAAAGCTTTTATTTTAGGAGGACATTATGATAAAAAAAACATTATTGAGTATAACTTTAATGTTAGGCTTTTTACTGAGTTTTCCCTACGGTGTTAAAGCAAAAGCACCTATTCCAAATAACATAACTTCAGAAGGATATGTTTTAATGGATATGGACTCAGGGAAAATTCTAGCTTCTAAAAATGAAAATACTAAATATGAACCTGCTAGTATAACTAAAATTCTTACAGCTTTAATAGTTATAGAAAAAGGAAATTTAAAAGATAAAATTACTATTAAACATTCCCCTACCTTAGAGGAAGGAAGTAGTCTATATCTAAAAGAGGGAGAAGTTGTAACTGTAGAACAGCTTCTATATGGATTGATGTTAAAATCCGGTAATGATGCTGCCACTGCCCTTGCAGAGTATATCTCAGGCTCTAAGGAAAACTTTGCTAAAGAAATGAATAAAAGAGCAAAGGAATTAGGTGCTGTAAATTCTCACTTTAGTAATCCACATGGTCTAAATGATAATAATCATTATACTACTCCAAGGGATTATTCGCTTATAGCTAAAGGTGCAATGAACAATCCTACTTTTAGAAAGATAGTTGGTACTGCAACCTATACAATAGCTCCAACGCCTCAATTTCCTCAAGCTAGACTCCTTGTTAATCATAACAAGCTTATATCATCTCAAAAATACAAATATGATGGTGCAAACGGTGTGAAAACAGGGTTTACCAAAAGGTCTTTACATACATTTGTCGGATCTGCTACAAAGGGACATACTAATCTATTAGTTGTATGTATGAAAAATTCAACTCAGTGTTATGTTGATACTAAGACTCTTTTTGATTATGGCTTTACAAACTATGAAAGTAAAAAGATTACTGAAAAAGGCAAAGTTATAGGCAATATGGCTGCAAAGAACAAAAAAGATATTAACCTTATAGTATCACAAGATACTTCTTATCCATTTGATAAAAGTAATCCTGAGAAAGTATCAACTGATATTAAATACTTAGATATTAAAAAGTTCCATGCTGGCGACGTAGTGGCAAAGCTTGAAATTAAAATAAATGGAGCACCTTATAAAACAGTAGATTTAAAGGCTTCAAAGGAGTACATTCCTAAAATTGATAAAACTTTAGAAAAATACGGAATAACTGATTCAAATAAAAATATAATCGCTTTTTCTGCCTCTTTAATTACACTATTTGCATTATTAATAGTATTTAATATACGTGTAAAAAGAAACAGAAACAATATTTTTAAATAAAAAAGTGCTTTTAAAGTAGAAATCTTATCTACTTTAAAAGCACTTTTATTTAAATAATTTACATTTCCTCAATAGATACAACACTATATCCTAATCTATATATCTTATCTATAATAGATTCATTATCTATTTTACTACTTGCATGTATTATAGCTGACTTTTCCTCAAGGTCTATCTCCGAAAACATTACTGAATCAAACTCTTCTAGTGCTTCTTTTACATGCATAGAGCATTTATTACAGGTCATCCCCTCAATAAATATTTTCTTTTTCAATACTTATCTCTCCTTATAGATGTATTTTCTACAAACTCTTTTATATTTACCATAACCTTATCGGATAATGTTAGTATTCCTTTAAATTTTATATTTTAACTTACCTACTTCATAATTATCTAATCTTTTATAGTTTTATCAAAGGAAAATGCTCCCTACAACAAATGGTATATATAACCATATTCTAAGGAGCATTAAATCTTAGTTTATGTAAAAATTATTCAGCAAGTGCAATAGCTTCTATTTCAACAAATGAATCCTTTGGAAGCTTAGCTACTTGAACCGCTGATCTCGCTGGCATTTTTACTGTAAAGTATTCAGCATATATTTCGTTAACAGCTACAAAATCATCCATATTCTTTAGGAATACTGTTGTTTTGATTACATTTTCAAGACTACTTCCGCCTGCTTCTAGAACAGCTTTAAGATTATCTAAAACTCTTCTTGTAGCCTCCTCAATATTTGAGTTTATTAAATCTCCTGTAGCAGGATCTAGTGGTATTTGTCCTGAAGTAAATAGCATATTTCCAACCTTAATAGCTTGTGAGTATGGACCTATTGCTGCAGGTGCATTACTAGTATTTATTATTTCTTTTGACATTAAACTGCCCCCTTTATTAAACTATAAAATATAATGATATAGTATCATAATTATTATAAAAAAACATTAATTTTTTTAAGAATTCTTTTTATAAAAAAGAGGACAAATTGTCCTCTTTAAAATCTTTAGGCTTTAGAAAACTATTTCCTGTGCATCTGCCCAAAGTCTCTCTATTCCATAAAATTCTCTTTCTTCCTCATAAAATATATGAGCTATAACATTGCCATAATCTAAAAGAATCCATTTTCCAAACTGATGTCCCTCTTTATGTGTAACTTGTATACCCTCTTCTTCCATTTTATGTTCTATTTCCTCTGCAATCGCTTTAACTTGTACGTCAGATCCTCCTGAACAAACAACAAAGTAATCTGCTATAGATGAAAGTCCATCTACGTTTAATATTCTTATATCTTTTGCCTTTTTATCTGCAGCTGCATTAGCTACAAGATAGGCCATATTTGATGATGTTTTCAAATCTACACCTCCTAAAGTGCTTAGTTTAATATATTTTAGTCTATAACATCTGCTCCTAAAACTACGATTATATCTGCTGATTTGTCATTAGAACTAATTATTTTACCAGTTCCAAGACCACTTGCTACCTCTGTTGCAAAGTTATTATCATCTTTATATCTTATTTCTGTTTGACGCAGTTCACCATTATAATTCCCTATTTCCACAACTTTATATCCCTGTCTTTCTAGCTTTTCTTTATACCTTGCAGCAAGACCAGATTTAGGTGTAGAATTTAGAATCTTAATACTTTTAGATTTTTTTATTGATTCATCACTTTTTGATTCAGTAAAAATATCCGAGGATGTAGAAGAACCTACTAGTATTCCGCCATTTAAGGCATCATTACCTAGAATAATCTTTATGTCTTTTATATTATCTCCATTATCCTTTATGTAGTTTACATCATTAAGATAATTCTTAAGACCACTTATAGTGTAATCTTCTCCATTATATCTTACTTCAGTCTTTTTCTTCTTTGTGCTTTGTGTGCTTATATTAGTAATATTAAATCCAAGACTTTCTAACCTCTCTTTGTATTGTGCAGCAAGGCCTGAAACACCTGTAGAGTTAATAATGCTAATGTTTAAGTTTTCATTATTTAATGGAGTACTATCATTTCCTGCTGAGGATGCACCACTTGCATCTCTAAAATTTGAAAGGTATGGTTCTGCCTTAACCTTATCATATAGATAGTACCAGGTTCCAACTTCATTATCATGATAAGCCTCCCCAGCTAAAACCTCTTTTTGAACTGAGGATGGGTCAACATTCATTAGTTCTTTTCCATACTCCATTATTGTTGACATGTCCATATTAGTGTCAGCGTAATTTGTAACCGTATTAAGAAGTGGTATCAGTTTAGATATACCCTCAGGAGACTTTAGTTTTTCAAGGAAATTAACCATAAACACTTGTTGTGTTTCTGCTCTTCCTACATCTCCAGTAGGATATCCGCCTCCATTATTATTTTTTCTCCATCTAACAAACTGTTCAGCTTTTTCACCATTCAGAAGAACTGTTTCACCTTTTTTGAAATTTATTTTTATATCACTTGCCTTATAGTGCATGTCACGTGGAACAACTACCTTAACGCCACCAATAGCATCTACACAGGCTTTAAATCCTTCATAGTTGATTCTACCATAATAATTAACATCTACATTAAGTAAATCTTCTACTGTCTTTATGGTTAGATCTGGTCCTCCAATAGCATGTGCTGCATTTATCTTCTGGGTTTTACCATTAATCTTAACTTTAGTGTCTCTAGGTATTGATAACATATAAATCTTATCAGTTTTTGGAATATACCTTACGAGCATCATTGTATCAGACCTTTGGTGCTCCTCTTTACCGTTATAATCACCTGCATCTACTCCAAGAAGAAGAAAATTCATAGGTTCACCTTTTTCTACCTTCTTAGCCTCAGATTGAGATTTACTTGTAACTTTATCTCCTAATGACTTTAGATAGTATGCAAATACTCCACCAGAACCAATAAATAAAATTAATAGAGTTATAAGAAAAATTTTTAAAGGACTACGCTTTTTCTTTTTTACTTTTCTTCTCCCCTGTCTTGTTTCATTACTCACACTTATTACCTCCAGATAGAATTAAACTATTTCTAAGCTCTACCGTAGATGGATGTATAATTTGGCCCTTTAACATTACATAAGACATAGTAGTATTACACCCCATAATTAGTGCCTTGTCAAGGTTTTTAAATGCCTCTTTTCTTATTTCCTCAACACCTTTAAAGTCTCTTCCTTCTTCAATAAGGTCAGCTATGTATATTATTTTCTCAAGGGTAGACATACCCTTTCTACCTGTTGTATGGTATGCTATTGAATTTAGTATATCCTCATCATTTATGTTAAATTTCTCCTTTAACCTTAATGCTCCAACAGGACCATGTAAAAGATAAGGAACATTCATTTGTATTTCATCTATACACTCATTATGCTTTTTCATATATGATAGCATTTTATCACCTGAAAAAAATTTTGCACAATCATGAGCTATAGCAGCTATTTTCGTTTTTTCTTCATCTATTCCATATACCTTTGAAAGTTTTATTGCCATTTTCTCAACCCTTACACAATGGTTAAACTTTTTTTCATTTAGAGATTCCCTTGTAAAGGCTCTTATTTTGTCATAAAGCATTATATTAAATCACCTCTGTATAGATTATTCTCTACAATATAGTCATGTACAGGCTTTGTTACCATATAAGTAGCATTTTTCCCCTTTGCTATCCTCTTTCTAACTTCTGTGGATGATATATCTATGTTAGGAATGTTTAATATACCAATATTCCCTCCATAGTTTAACTTAAAACTCTCTAAATATTTAAGAATAACGCTATTTTCTGAGTTTCTATTAACCACAACAAAATTAGCTAAGATCATCACTTCTTGTAGATTATGCCAATTTTTCATATCTAAAAGAGTATCATATCCAACAATAAAGTTAATCTCTACATCTTCATAAGTATTATGTATTTCAGTTAATGTATCATAGGTATAGGTAATTCCCTGTCTTTTAATTTCCATATCACTAAAGGTAAAGTCCTTATTATACCCTATAGCCTTCTTTATCATATTTAATCTATGAGTACCACTTTCTATACTCTTCAAACTCTTATGTGGAGGATTCCCCGTTGGAATAAAAATTACTCTATCAAGTTCTAATTCCTCTAAAACATATTGTGCAATTATAAGATGTCCTACATGAATCGGGTTAAATGTTCCACCTAGTACTCCTAATCTTAACATATATTTCACCTTTTATTTCTCTTAATATTTAAAGATATATTTTTATAACTATACTATTATATCAAATTTTTTGTAATTCTAATAGTTATATACTAAATTATTTATATTTAGGTTTATATAAAAAAAGATGCCTATTTAGGCATCTCTTCTTTTCTTTGCTTTTGGTAGTTCTATTTTTGACTTTTCTTTAGACTTTCTATATATAACAAATTTACTTCCTATAACTTGAACAGGATCTGCTCCTATCGCATCACATATTTCATGGCAAGCTTCCCTAGCATCCATTAAACAGTTTTTAAGAACTGAAATCTTAATAAGTTCTCTAGCCTCTAGCGCATCTGAGATTTCTTTAAGGTTATCTTCATGTACACCTTCTTTTCCTACTTGAAATATCGGATCTAGTGTATTTGCAAGTGATCTTAAAAAGCTTCTTTCTTTACTTGTTAGCATTATCTCACCCCTTATTAGTCTAAGAATTCAAACTCAAAGTCATCCATTCTTACTAAATCATTATCTTGTATTCCCATTTCCTTAAGTTTCGCAATAATCCCTCTTCTTTCAAGAGTTCTATGGAAGTACTTAATTGATTCACTATCATAAATATTAACTTGAAGAAGTAATCTATCAACAAGAGAACCTGAAACGACATATACTCCCTCTTCATCTATTTCTACGTCGTAAGTAAACTTTCTTTCCTCTGGAACGAACATTTCATCCTCTGTATACTCTTCTTCCACCTCAATTGTATTAAGTATACTTCCTACATATAGCATAAGTTCACGAAGCCCTGTATTAGTAGCTGCAGAAATTTTGAATATTTTCATACCCTTTTCTTCAACGTACTCTTTAAGCTTTTCATAGTTTTCTTCATTTTCTGCTATATCAGTTTTATTAGCAACAACTATTTGAGGTTTCTTTGAAAGCTTTTCGTTATATAGCTTAAGTTCGTCATTTATCTTTTCAAAGTCATCAATCGGATCTCTTCCTTCAACTCCAGATACATCTATAACATGTATAAGAAGTCTTGTTCTTTCTACATGTCTTAAAAAGTCTATCCCAAGTCCAACTCCTTCATGTGCACCTTCTATAAGTCCTGGAATATCTGCTAAAACAAAACTCTCTATCCCCTTAATATCTACAACTCCAAGGTTAGGTGTTAATGTAGTAAAGTGGTAGTTTGCTATTTTAGGTTTTGCTCCTGTAACCATTGATAGCATAGTAGACTTACCAACATTAGGGAATCCTACAAGTCCAACATCCGCTAAAAGTTTAAGTTCAAGGACTACATTTCTCTCTTCACCTGGAAGTCCTGGTTGAGCAAAATTAGGTGCCTGTCTTGTGGAAGTTGCAAACTTCGCATTTCCCTTTCCACCTCTTCCACCTCTTGCAACAACTGCCTGTTCTCCATCTTCCTTCAAGTCAGCTATTATCTTTCCTGATTCAGCTTCCTTAATTACTGTTCCAGGTGGAACCTTTATAACAAGGTCTTTTCCAGCTCTACCATACATCTTTTGAGATGCTCCATCTTCTCCTCTTTCAGCAACATGCTTTCTTTTATACTTAAAGTCTAGAAGTGTTCTAAGGCCTGGATCTACCTTAAAAATTACACTTCCTCCATCACCACCATCTCCACCGTCTGGTCCTCCTAGTGGCACATACTTCTCTCTTCTAAATGATGCAGAACCGTGTCCTCCATCTCCTGCTTTTATGTATATCTTGGCTATATCTATAAACATAGCATCACCTCATTCACAAATTTGATTACTTATATATCTTTGGCAAGAAGTTCTTATTTTATAACCCTTATTACTTACATTTTAAGGAAGTGTCATATAAAAAATATAAAAAGCACCCTTTTGGGTGCCTTTTTACTATTGAGCTGCTCTTGGATATATACTTACTTTTTTCTTGTCTCTTCCAAGTCTTTCGAATCTAACGATTCCGTCGATAGTAGCAAATAAAGTATCGTCCTTGCCCTTACCAACGTTTGTACCTGGGTGAATCTTAGTTCCTCTTTGTCTTACAAGAATGTTTCCAGCAAGAACAAATTGTCCGTCTGCTCTCTTCGCGCCTAGACGTTTGGATTCACTATCTCTACCGTTCTTGGAGCTACCCACACCTTTCTTATGTGCCATGTATGCCACCTCCTTAATAAGGGATTTTATATTTCAATTAATTAAGCTTCGATTTTTTCGATCTTAATTTGAGTGTATGGTTGTCTGTGTCCTTGTTTCTTTCTATAGTCCTTCTTTCTCTTGAACTTGAAAACAATAACCTTCTTAGCTTTTCCATGTTTTACAACACTAGCTACAACCTTAGCACCCTCAACTTTTGGTGATCCAACAGTTAGCTTACCGTCCTTTGAAACAGCAAGTACTTCTGTTAATTCAACGTTTGAATCAACATCAGCAACTAGCTTTTCAACGAATAGCGTATCGCCTTCTTGAACTCTATATTGCTTACCACCAGTTTGAATGATTGCGTACATCTGACATACACCTCCTCTTGCCAGTCTCGCCTAATGCAAGGCAGATTAAGAAAATCTTTAAAGCCTGCTTCGTGCGGTTCACGACTTAAATTGTAACATACATAAATATTACTGTCAACAAAAGAAAGCCTAAGTAAAAATTACTTGGTATAATTCTATTTTTTCTTAATTACCTTAATAGAAAAAGATGTATCATCCTCGTTAAAACTTTCAATTTTTCCAACTAAAGTTCTTTTTCCATAGCTTATTCTGGCGAAATCAACATCAAGATTTTCTCCTATATAATAACCATTAAAGTCTCTAATTTTTTTAGTCTCAATTTTAACAGAATATACTTTTTTCATAACATCTATAAAATCTACTATATTTATAGCTTCATAAATATCCTCAGATACAAAAACGTTAAATGATGTCTTTGAATTTTTATAAATCATATTTAAAATATCATTTTCTAAATTCTTTACACTATAAAAGGGATTTAGAAAATTCGGATTATCTTTTCTATAAACAACATCTCTTAAAACCCTAGATTTTTTCGCTTTAGATACTTCAAGTAGACCAAGCTTTGTAAATCCATGAATTTTAGCTTTTAAACCATACTTTTTAAAGCACCTTTCAACTTCACCCTCTAGTACTTTCTTAGATTCCTCTTTCTTCATATTAATAAAATCTATTAATATGATTCCAGAACTACTTTTTAGAGATATTACTTGCGAAATCTTCTCAACAGCTTTTATGTTAGCATCAAGTAAACACTTCTCAAGGTCTTTACTTTTATTAGTAGATGCAAAATTAACATCAATTATAGTTAAAGCCTCTGTTTCATCAATTACAATATTAACTTCATCGCTAGCATCAAAATTTCTTTTTACAGAATACTCTATGTAGCCTTTTAAAAGATTTAGCTTATCTATGCTTTCCTCAATTGATAATACTTTAGCCTCAAAACTATTTTCCTTAACAAATCTTTTAATTTCATCACTTTCATCTTCTCTATTAATATATATTTTTTCAATAGATGAAGTTATATATTCTCTCTTAATATAATCTATAAAATTATTAGCCTCAAATAAAAGACTTTCCCCTTTTATATACTTCCATGATGAATTTATCTTATCCCATGTTTTCTTGGTATAAAGATATTCATTTATAATTTCTTCATCATGAATATTAATACAAGAGGTTCTAAATATAATCCCTAAAGCCTCTTCACCTTTAGTTAGCCTTTTTCCAAGACTCAACAACTCACTTCTTCTTTTAGAATCAGTAATATTTCTCGAAATATTTATATCATTACAATCCACAAGTAAAACTGAATTCTTAGATGGTAAAGTAAGTTTCATAGAAAGGCGAGCCCCCTTATTACCTGAGGGCTCTCTTATTACCTGCACTAATAACTCTTCACCTTTTTTTATAGTATGAGTACACTCATCAAAATGAAGCATTCCTGTTTTGCTTTCTCCAATATTTACAAATGCACAACCAAGTGACTCAGTTATATTTTCAACTCTTCCCTTATATATATTTCCTGAAATATTCTTTGATGAATAGTCTTCTGTATAAATACTTACAGGCTTTTCTTTCCTAAGAAGTAGTGCACGACTTTGTGCTATTCCAATATCTATAATAAGATTCAAATTAATCACTTCCTACTTATAAAATGTAAGAAGGTCAACCCATTTATCTGATACCTTTGTATAAATATTACGTCTCTTAGAAGCCGGGAATCCAGATATAGTTCCATTAGAGAAATCCTTCAAAATACCCCATAATAAATCCATTGATAAACTTCCATTGCTACCTGCCATTACAAAGGCTTCTATCTCTACTTCTTCTTCATTAAATTCGCTTACAGAAAGGTCAATAATTAAAGGTCTAACATTCACTTCCTTTAATCCCTTTTTTGTCTTCTTTTCTTTTAATATTTCATCAGATTCTAATATATTTTCAATGTATTTTTCACACTCTGATCTACTAGTAGCACTATGAGTCATTCTTAAGGTATACTTTGCACCTTGTACAGCTGCCATTGCAGCAGGCTTTTTATCTTTTATATATACAACATTTAAAACTCTCATTCCAAGTGGAAGATTTTCATTAAGCTCTTCTTTTACTATTTTTTCATCTACAAAGCTATCAAAATCCACATCAATATACTCACCTATACTTGATATGCCAAGTGATAAAGGTGCTGCAACTGATATTGATGGATGTGGATTAAACCCCTTTGAGTAAGATACAGGAAGGCCAGCTCTTCTTAATGCTCTGTGAAAAGTCCTCATAGTGTCAAGGTGAGATATAAATTTAGTTTCATCATTTTTAGTTATTTTGATTAAAAGTCGCTCCATTAAAACATTTCCCTCCCTTTAAGAATGTCGTCATTCCACAGCCTGTGCATCCTAATCTACAATCCTGTGTTAAAGTTGCTTCCTTAGCCTTTTTAAGTTCATTAATTAAATAAGCTTTTGTTACACCTATGTCAATAAAATCCCATGGAAGAACTTCATCTAGTTCTCTTCTTCTATTTGCATAAAAATGTGGGTCTACATTGCAATCTTCAAAAGCCTTCATCCACTTATCATAGTCAAAGCATTCACCCCAACCGTCAAATCTACATCCAAGTTCAAATGCTCTAATAATAACCTCTGATATTCTTCTATCACCTCTTGCTACAACTCCTTCTAGGAAGCTTACAGGTGAGTCATGCCAATTATAACTTATATTTCTATTTCTAATTTTACTCTTTAGGAAGTTTTGCTTTTCTACAAGCTCTTCTCTTCTATTTTGTGGTTCCCATTGGAAAGGAGTAAAAGGCTTTGGTACAAGGGATGATGTACTTACAGTAACAGTAAGTCTTCCCTTCTTTCTCTTCTCCTTTGGAACTGAATAATATGCATCAACAACCTTTAAAGCAAGATCTGCAATTCCTTCAATATCCTCCATCTCTTCAAATGGAAGACCTATCATAAAGTATAACTTAATAGTACTCCAACCAAGTTCAAAAGCACTTGTTACAGATTCTATAAGATCATTCTCTGTTACACCTTTATTTATAATGTCCCTCATTCTTTGGCTTCCCGCCTCAGGTGCAAATGTTAATCCTGTTTTTCTAACCTTTTGAATCTCATTAATTAGGTCCACAGAAAATGAATCTATTCTAAGAGATGGAAGTGAAACTCCAACCTTTTCATCCTTATATTTATCAACAAGTTTCATAACAAGATTCTTTATATCTGAATAATCACAAATACTTAATGATGTTAAAGATAATTCATCATATCCTGTCCCCTTAATAAGCTTATCAGCAAGTTCTATTAATGTATCTGTCTTTCTTTCTCTAACCGGTCTATATATCATACCTGCTTGGCAGAACCTACAACCTCTAGTACACCCTCTAAAAGTCTCAAGCATTACTCTATCATGAACAATTTCTGTTAAAGGTACTATCATCTTATCAGGATATATTGTCTCATCTAAGTTCTCCATGATTCTCTTTGTAATCTTTTTAGGATAAATATCTTTTTTAGGGATCATTTCCTTTATAGTACCGTCTTCCTTATATGTTACATCATAAAATGCAGGAACATATATCCCTTGGATCTTAGAAATTTCTTCTAGATATTCAAGTTTTGTCTTTCCCTCTTCCTTAAACTTAACATAAATGTCTAGAATGTCATTCATCATCTCTTCACCTTCTCCAAGTTGGAAAAAGTCAGCAACCAAAGCTAAAGGCTCTGGATTATATGCACATGGACCACCACAAACAATAAGAGGATACTCTTCTCCTCTATCCTCAGCTCTTACAGGTATTCCTGATAAATCAAGCATATTTAGTATGTTTGTATAACTCATTTCATATTGAAGAGTAAAGCCTAGAAAATCAAAATTCTTTAAAGGCTCTTTCATTTCTAATGAATACAAAGGAATTTCCTTTTCCCTCATTATCTTCTCCATATCTATCCATGGAGCGAAGGCTCTCTCACAGTAGCTATCTTCTCTTTGGTTTATTACATGATAAAGTATTTTAAGCCCTAAATGTGACATTCCAACTTCATATACATCTGGAAAGCACATTGCAAATCTAGCTTTAACTTTTTCTAGATTTTTTCTTACCATGTTTACTTCTCCACCTGTATATCTTGCAGGCTTTTCAACACTTAAAAGCAATTCATCTTTTATATTCAACATGTGTATTCCTCCTATGTTAATCAAAACATTCTCTAAGGGTAATATTTCCCTTAGTAAAATAAAATTTTATTATTTCCTTATCACTAATGGTATTTTCCTTATTCTTATCAATTCCTATTACATAGTTTATATTAAAACTAAAATTTTTCATTATGTCAAAAATCTTAGTATCTTCACTATAGAATTTTACTTTTTCTTTATTATTGAGGAAATTTTTATTAAATTTCTTATAAAGAGCTTCTTGAATTATACTCATTTTAATCCATTTAATTTGAAGAATAGAATTTGCTATAAGGCTTAGTGATATTAATATAAGAATTATACTATTAATTGCCCACCCCATATAGATGGGTAACATTAATATTATACAACCAAATATAATTCCATTCAAATTTATAATAAGATTAGCTAGATAAAAGCTAATAAACATCGATAAAACTTCCTTCAAAATTCTTCCACCATCTAAAAATCCTACTGGAATAATATTAAAAACAAAAAGAACAATATTTATATTCATTAAACCTACTATAATATTTGATGATGAGATAAAAGAAATAATATAGAAAAGCACAAAAAAAATAAGGTTAGTTAATGGTCCAAAGAGAGATATTATAATATTATCTCTAGGCTTTATAAAAACCTCTTTAAAGCATAAACTAAACCCAAAGGGTAATAGAGAAAGTTTCTTGATCTTATATCCAAGAATAACACCACATATTAAATGTCCTAATTCATGTAATGCGATAAAAATAAAATATAAATAACTTTTAGATATAAGAAAAATTAAAATTAACCCGTAAATCGCCCTAACAAAAAATTCTGTTTTACTATTATGTCCCATATACTCTCCTTAAAAATTACTTCTCTACATTTTTTACAAAAGTTTCAACAACTTCTTTAACTTCTGGAGAGTACTTTTCAAATGCCTTAGTAGCCACTGTACTATAGTCTTTATAGAAATTATTCTTTACAAACTGATTAACATTTTCACCTATTCCTGTTTTTGTATACTTAAAAAGCATTAGCACGAGTATTATGACTAGTACTCCTGTTAGTTGCCTTGAGAGTTTACCTATGTAGCTAACCTCTTTTTTATTAGGGGGATTACCTAGCCCACTTCCTATCCTTGGTCCATAATTCATTTATATTCCTCCTAAAAATACTTCCAATTAATATATATTCTTTAGGACTACATATAGTACTTTAAATATAAAATAAAAACAGGATAAGCCTAAATGAATTAGACTTATCCTGTTTTATATTTAAACTTTAAAAATTTATCTTTTTCTTTCTTATTCCGACATTTACAACTAAAGCTAAGGATATTATTGTTGTCATAAGTGAACTTCCACCATAGCTCATGAAAGGTAGTGGAATTCCTGTTATAGGCATAAGCCCTAAGTCCATCCCTATATTTTGTAGTATTTGGAATGTTAACATTGATAGTACTCCAACTACTATGTATGTCCCAAATTTATCCTTAGAGTCCCTGGCAATCTTTATCCCTCTCCAAATAATATTAAAATAAAGTGCCAAAAGAACCATTGCACCGAGGAATCCCCATTCCTCTGCAAACACACTAAATATGAAATCCGTATGAAGCTCTGGAATAAAATTACCCTCAGTCATTGCCCCACCATAAAGGCCTGAACCAAAAAACTGCCCTGCACCGATTGCAGTCTTTGCTATATGTGCATTATAACCTGAACCTGACATATCAAGCTCTGGGTTTAAAAATACAAGTACCCTTCTTTTTTGATAGTCTGCTAGTACATCAAGAAACCACACTGCAAGTACTCCAACTACTGCTGTTCCAAATCCAGTATAAATAATCCTTTTATCAAGACCTGCATAAAATATCATACCAAATATAGTAACCGCAAAGATAAGATTTGTTCCCGTATCCGGTTGAAGCTGGATAAGAATCATTGGTAAAAGAACAACTCCGGCAATCTTCCCTAAGTTCTTAATGGTATTAATATTATCCATTTCCTCTAAAACCTTAGCAACAACTATAATCATGATAACTTTGAATAATTCAGCTGGCTGTATACCCATAGGTCCTACTCCTAGCCATGCCTTGGCCCCATTTACTGTTTTCCCAAATAATAATACTGCAAGTAGGCCTAGTACTCCACATACATAAAAGATTTTATAGTAA